>NZ_JBHTSL010000019.1:0-75582 GCF_042795115.1 Arthrobacter sp. NPDC056493
GGTCATGGTCACCATCAGCTACCACGACCTCCTCAACAGCATCCAAACCACCGCCGCCCAAGGCCCCCGCTACAACAAAAACCGCCCCGGCACCCGGCCAACAGACAGCATCCGGCCAACCACCAACCAGTCAACAGGCACAGACGGCTGGCAGGTCAGCAGCACCAACCACCCCACCGGCACAGATACCTGGCACCCCAGCGAACCCCAACTCCTGCCCGGCACCTGGCAAACCAGCGAGTCCCAACCCCCACCCGGCACCGCACCCCCCGGCACCCCGCCCGGCATCAACCGGACCGGAACGGCGCTGCCCGGCACCGCACCCGCCGGCATACCCACCGGCAGCGGCACCTTCACCTACACCGGCCCCGTCACCGCCTCCACCATCCGCAAAATCGCCTGCGACGCCGACATCATCCCCATCCTCCTCGGCAGCCAAGGACGCATCCTCGACATCGGCCGCACCACCCGCGTCTTCCCACCCCATATCCGCAAAGCCCTCACCGCCCGCGACCAAGGCTGCGCGTTCCCCAACTGCACCATCCCCGCACCCTGGTGCGAAGCCCACCACACCACCTACTGGTCACAAGGCGGACCCACCAGCACCGACACAGGCGTCCTCCTCTGCACCCACCACCACCACCTCATCCACAAGGAACAATGGAAAATCCACGTCAAAAACGGCATCCCCTGGTTCATCCCACCGCCCCACATCGACCCCCGCCAACAACCCCGACAAAACCACCACCACAAAACATGAACCTGAAAGCGGGATGTGAATCCGTGGAGGATATCGACGGCGACGTGCTCGCCAAGTCACTGATTGATTCGCTGGCGGCCAGTCTCGTCGCCGAAGGACGCATAGACCCTCGTGGAATGACAGAAGCCGAATTCCAGCTGGCGCTGACGACAGAACTGCGCGAGATCATCGCTGACGGCGTGGAATTTCGCCTTATTCCGGACCACCAGGACTCATTGTTGAAGCAAGCTCGGGCGTTCGCCGAAGCCTCCGACATCGACTTTGCCATCATGTTCTATGCCACCTGGATCGAGCATTGGCTGAACTGGATGTACATCTGGCAAGCCGAACAATCAGATCTGGAGCATTCGGACGCTATGTCGCTTATCAAGCAACCCATGCACCATAAGGCAGGAATTATCTGGTCGCTCACCTTCGGGCAGGGGCTGGACGCGGACCTCCTAAGGGGCATTCGTGATGTTGCAAACTGGCGAAACGCGTTCGTTCACTACAAATGGCTCCCGGATGAAGAGGAAGACTCTCTGACCCAGAAAAAAGACCGTGCGCGACAACGGTTGGCGACAGCTGAAGCGATCGTCGCCCGGCTCACCGCGCTACGCAATGAATTGGCTCTGCGTGGCGCACAGGATTTCCTCGGCGGGCGCACGTAGCTCGCCAAAACCAACAGCCCCGGGAGTTACAGCAGCTTCCCGATCACGACTGTCCCGTCCAATTCAGCCGACGTGGAGGTTCTCGGGCTCAGTCCCCCACAGACCATGGCCGCTGCTGTAAGAGGAGCCTGCCGCCGGCTCGTTTCGATGAGAAGGTGCCCTCCCGGCCTGAGCCAGGCCGCGGCTTCCGCGATCACCCGGCGCTGGGTGTCGAGGCCGTCGGGCCCTCCGTCGAGCGACACCCGCGGTTCGTGAACGCGGGCTTCGTACGGCATATTGCTGATGGAAGCTGTGGGCACATACGGCGCATTGACCGCGAGGACGTCCACGTTGCCTCTGAGCCGCGCAGGCAGCGCCGAGTAGAGATCGCCCTCGTGGACCGCACCGCCCACGGGCAGGATGTTGAGGCGTGCACACTGCACCGCAGCGGGGTCGACGTCGGATGCGTGCACCTCAACGCCGGGCACCAGTGCCGCAAGCGCAGTGCCTACGGCTCCGGAGCCGCAGCACAGGTCAACAAGAACCTGCGGGGTGGATGGCATTGCGGACGGGGCGGTGCCAGCTGGCCCGGCTGGCTCCGCGGCCACGACGCAGAGGAGTCCAGCGGCCTCACGGACCAGCAGTTCCGTCCGGCGGCGCGGCACAAAGACGGCAGGCTCTACCCTGATCCGCAGGCCACAGAATTCCGCCCAGCCCAGAATGTGCTCGAGCGGGAACCCGTCGACCCGCCGCTGCACGGCAATGATTAGCTCGTTCGGGGCAAGACCGGCGGAAAGGAGGAGGTCCGCTTCGTCCTCGGCAAAGACACAGCCGGCGGCGCGCAGCCTGCTGGTGACGGCGGAACGGGACGGCAGTGATTGAACAGGCATGGATGCGTCCTTCGGTTCGATGATGGGCGCTCCGTGCATTCGTCCGACTAGCCTTGGCGGTCCGTAGGGCGGCGGGCAGGAAGAACCCAAGCTGGCATTGCGTGAATTGTTCTCACCTCCTGGGTACTAACTCGGCACTTCTCAACGTGCCCGCACTGAAATCGGCTCTGCAAAAATCCATGTTATCCGACGCCGAATCCGGCAAATATTGGCAGGATGGAACGATGACCCACAGCGAAAACCACACGCTTATCTGGACCGGCTCCTACACCGCGGACAGCGGCGGCCACGGGGCCGGGATCGGAGCCGTATCGGCCGACGCTGATGGAACGCTCACCTGGCGCGGTACTGCTGCAAAGGCGGACTCCCCGTCGTTCGTTGCCGCGCACCGGCAACTCCCAATGGTTTACGCCGTCGCCGAGAAGGCCGAAACCGTTCAGGCGTACCGGCGACGGGGAGAGTTCGGCCTTGAAGCCGTCGGCGAGCCCTGGGCGGCCGGTGCAGCTGCCTGCCACGTCACCGTCGATCCGCAAGGCAAATTCCTGGTCGTCGCCTGCTGGGGCGATGGCCAGGTGTTGCTCTACGAACTGACGGACGACGGCGGGATCGCCCGCCGCCTTCCGGCGGCACCATCCAGCGACCCGCACCGGGACGAACGACCCAGCCGTGCCCACGCCAGCCTGGTACTCGCCGACGGCCGCATCATGACCACGGACCTCGGCCACGACCTCCTTCGCGTTTGGAACCACGTCCCCAAAACAGGCCTGGTGCTGGACCATGAGGTGGTGCTGCCGAAGGACAGCGGCCCCCGCCACTTGGTGCAGCACTCCGATGGAACGGTGTTCGTGGTCTCCGAGTACTCCATCGAGGTATTTGCGGCCCGGGCCGCCTCGGTGTCGGGAAAGTTCGAGCTGGTCGGGCAGGGGCCCGCGACGTCGGACGGTGCCAAGGACGGCGACTCCGCGGCCGAAATAGCCTTGTCGGCGGACGGGCGGTTCGCCTATGTCGGCACCCGGGGATCCAACCGCATCAGCGTGCTGGAGGTAACGCAGACGGCGGAGGGCAGTTTGCCTCGCCCGCTCGGCGACTTCGCCAGCGCCGGCGACTGGCCCCGTCACCACCTGGTCCGCGGCGAATACCTTCACGTGGCCCATGAGCGCTCCCACGACATCACAACCTTCCACCTCAACGCCCAGACCGGCCTCCCGGAAGGCCCCCTTCAGCGTCTCGTCGCGGGTTCCCCCACGGCCCTGATTGTGGCAAGCTAAGCCGCAATCGACAAGGCCAATACAGGATTAGTCATTGCCAATACGGCCCCATCACAGGAGTTGCCGTTGGTGATCGGGCCTGCCTGGACGAGTCGGCACCACCAACGGCTTCCGGGCTTCCCCACCCGGACAAGCAGCGTTGCTTCGCGGAAGGTCCAACATGTTCACCGTCCCTCGCCTGAATTCCCCGCGCCGCACCGGCGGTCCCCTCAAGCCCACCCGGGCACCTCTGGCGGCAGCCGGCGCGCTCGCCCTGCTGGCTGCATCGGCCCTGCCCGCACAGGCAGCCCCGACAATCAAAGCCGCCCCGCCCGCGCATGCGGCATCAACCGCAGCACCCACCCAAGCCGCCGACGCCAACAAAAACCCGGGGCCGCCGTCGGACACCAAACCAGGAAAAGGTGCCCATTCGCTCCGAACCCCCGTCACGGGCGAGAACTTCTACTTCGTCATGGCGGACAGATTCAGCAACGGCGACGCCGGCAACGACCAGGGTGGGCTGGGACCGGATCCGATGGTCTCCGGCTTCGACCCCACCCGCAAGGGCTTCTACAACGGCGGGGACCTGAACGGGCTCCTGGACAAGATCGACTACATCCAGGGGCTCGGGACCACGGCGATCTGGCTGACCCCGAGCTTCAAGAACAAGGCGGTCCAGCCCGAGGACAACTCCGCCGGGTACCACGGCTACTGGGTAACGGACTTCACCCAGATCGATCCGCACCTGGGCACCAACGCCGAACTGCAAGCACTGATCGACGAGGCGCACTCCCGCGGCATGAAGGTGTACTTCGACATCATCACCAACCACACCGCGGACGTCATCGGCTACCAGGAGGCCGCCCGCACCGGCTACGTCTCCAAGGACAAGGAGCCGTACCGCACCGCCTCGGGCGAAGCCTTCGATGACCGGGACTTCGCCGGCCGCGCGGACTTCCCAAAGCTCGACGCCGAAACCTCCTTCCCGTACACGCCGGTGCTCGATCCGACGGAGCAGAACCTCAAGGTTCCGGCCTGGCTCAATGACCCGACCCTGTACCACAACCGCGGGGACACCACCTTTGCCGGTGAGGACTCCTTCTACGGAGACTTCTTCGGCCTGGACGACCTGTTCACCGAACACCCGGCGGTCGTGGCCGGCATGACGGACATCTACGAGACGTGGATCCGTGACTTCGGCGTGGACGGGTTCCGCATCGACACCATGAAGCATGTCAACGACGAGTTCTGGCAGCAGTTCGGGCCCGACGTACTTGCTTACGCCAAGGAGCACGGCAAGGACGAGTTCTTCATGTTTGGCGAGGTCTTCGACACGTCCAAGAGCTTCACCAGCCAGTTCACCACCCGCAATGAGATGCAGGCGGTCCTCGATTTCCCGTTCCAGGATGCCGCACGCAATTTCGCCTCGAAAAGCCAGGACGCGAAACAGCTCGAGGCCTTCTTCACTGCCGACGACTGGTACACCGATGCGGATTCCAACGTCTATCAGCTGCCCACCTTCCTGGGAAACCACGACATGGGCCGGATCGGCAGCTTCATCAGCGCTGACAACCCGGACGCGGACGACGCCGAACGCGTGGCCCGCGACGAACTCGCCCACGAGCTGATGTACTTTTCCCGCGGAAACCCCGTGGTCTACTACGGAGACGAGCAGGGCTTCACGGGGCCCGGCGGGGACCAGGATGCCCGCCAGACCCTGTTCGCCAGCAAGGTGCCCGACTATCTCGAAGACGACCTCCTCGGCACGGACGCCACGCACGCCACTGACAACTTCAACACCGGCCACCCGCTCTACGCCAAGATCCGCGAACTCGCGCAGTTGACCAAGGAGCACCCCGCCCTGCGCGAAGGCGCCCACCAGCACCGCTATGCCTCGGACGGGCCCGGCATCTACGCTTTTTCCCGCACGGACGCAAAGGACCAGCGCGAGTACGTGGTGGCCCTGAACAACAGCGAGAAGCCGCAGACAGCCGCTGTTCCCACCTACATCGCCAAACGCAACTACCGCCTTCTCTACGGCGACGCCGCCAAAAACTCCAGGACCTCAGCCGACGGAAAACTGACCGTCACGGTGCCGCCACTGTCCGCCGTCGTCTACCAGTCCTCCGGCAGGATCCCCCGCGAAAAGGCCGCCCTGGCCGTAACGCTGCAGGCCCCCGTTTCCGCCGCAGCCGCCGCCGGCACGTCCGCCGGGGACAACGGCCGCATCCAGGTGACGGCCGACGTCGACGGCACCTCGTTCTACGAGGTCACCTTCGAGGCCAGGACGCCGGGCGGCAAATGGGAGCGCGTGGGCACCGACGACACCGCCCCCTACCGCGTCTTCCATGATGTCTCGGGACTGAACCCCGGGGCCGCGGTGGAGTACCGGGCTGTGGTCCTGAACAACGCCGGCCGCACGTCGGTCAGCACTTCCCGGTCCGCTGTGGTGCCGGACCCGGTGCTGACGATCCAGCAGCCGGCCGAGGGCAGCACCGTCCAGGGGAACGTGGAATTGGTGGCCACGGCGGATCCGGAAAAGGCCAGCCATGTGGTGCGCTTCGAGCGCAGCATCGCAGGCGGGCCATGGACACCCATCGGCTCGGAAGATGACTCGTCGCCGGCCTACACGGTGGCAGACGACCTGGCTGCCCTGGACCTCGCCGACGGCACGGAAGTGCGGTACCGGGCAAAGCTCGACGGATCGAACGTGATGAGCAATGTCCGGACAGTGGTGGTGGGCGCCGCGCCGCAGCCCGACTCGGTCACTGTGGCGGGAAGCCTGAACAGCGAGATGGGCTGCCCGGATGATTGGCAGCCGGCGTGCCAGTCCGCGTTCATGACCTTCGATCCGGCTGACCGGCTGTGGAAGCTCACGGCAGACCTTCCGGCCGGGCAGTACGAATTCAAGGCGGCCATCAACGGCTCCTGGAATGAAAATTACGGCCAGGATGGCGCCCCGAACGGTTCCAATATCGTGCTGAACCACGACGGCGGTCCGGTCACCTTCCGGTACAGCCACGCTTCGCACGTGATCACGGCCGGATAGGCACGCCCGGGGCTCACCGCCGACCAGGCAGTAGCCCCGGGCTCACGCCCCGCCGGGCGGCCGCCCCAGGCCCCGGGTCTCAGGACCGCATTGCCTCCTCGACCGCGGCGAGCAGGGAGTTGAACCTGCCGTCCCCGTCAAGGCTGTCGATCAGCACGGATTCCCCATCGGAGTTGGCCAACGGCACCTGCCAGTTGGGGTACTGCGCTGAGGTAGTTCCGGGCTGGTTCTGCACCCTCCGTTCGCCGACCGCGTCCACGAGCGCCACCCCCAGAAGAACTGACGGGGTCTGCGCGAGCAGTCGGTGCAACGCCTCGATCCGTTCCTGTTCGGAGCCGGCGTCGCTGGAGGAAAGGAGGCCCCGCTGCCGGAGCAGGTCCATCATTTTCTCCAGCTTGGCGTTGTGCTCGAGGCGCTCCTCCTCCGCTGAACGCTCCAGGAGCCCCAGCGCGTTCCGCAGCGTCACGTGGTCACCGGCGAGGTAGCCGGCCGTGGGCGGCAGGTCGTGGGTGTTCACGCTGGAAAGCGCCTGCACCCGGTACCGCTCGGGCGGCAGCGGGGCGTCGCCGTCGTTCTCAAACCACAGGATCGAGGTGCCAAGGATGCCCCGGGCCGCAAGGTAGTCCCGGACCCACGGCTCGAAGGTGCCCAGATCCTCGCCGATCACCACGGCGCCCGCACGGTGAGCCTCCAGGGCGAGGATGCCGATCATGGCGTCGTGGTCGAAACGGACGTAGGCGCCGTCCACCGGAGAGTTCCCTTCCGGCACCCACCAGAGCCGGAAGAAGCCGAGAATGTGGTCCACCCGGATGCCTCCTGAATGCCGCAGCACCGTTGCGAGCATCTCCCGGAACGGCTTGTACCCGGCTTCGGCCAGACGGGTGGGGTGCCAGGGCGGCTGATGCCAGTCCTGACCCAGCTGGTTGTACATGTCCGGGGGCGCGCCGACGCTGACTCCGGCGGCGAGGACGCCGCGCAGCGTCCAGGCATCGGAACTCTGGAGATCTGCGCCGACGGCAAGGTCATTCACCACGCCCAGGCGCATGCCGGCGTTGCGGGCGGACTGCTGGGCAGATTCGAGCTGCTCGTCGCACAGCCACTGCAGCCAGCGGTGGAACTCGATCCGTTCCGCCAGCTCACCCCTGAGCCGCTCCGCCAAAGGCGAGCCAAGCGCAGCCGTTGGGTCGGCCCAGAACGGGTCGTCGGCGTCGAGGTCCTCCCGGATGGCGCACCAGAGGGCAAAGTCATCCAGGCCTGCACCGGCCCTCCGGCAATAGTCCTCAAACGCGAGCTGCCGCGACGGCGACCGGCGGACGCCCGAGATCAGCTCAAGCGCCGCCAGCTTGGCGGAGTAGACCTTGTCCCGGTCAAGCCGCGTGGCGTCCTGGTTCAGCTTCCGCGACTGCTTCATGAGGCTGTGGACGAGAGACTGCTTTTTGGGCTTCAGGTACGCCAGTTCCGGGATGGCCTCGATCCGCAGGTACAGCGGGTTGAAGAACCGGCGCGTCGACGGTGAATACGGCGACGGTTCCAGGGGCGGCACGGGATCGGCCGCGTGCAGGGGATTCACCAGCACGTAGTCGGCCCCGCGCGCCCCGGCTACCGCTGCGAGCTCGGCGAGGTCGGCAAAATCGCCCACACCCCAGGACCGTTTGGACCGGACGGAGTACAGCTGGGTCGCCAGCCCCCAGCCCCTGCGTTGCTCAAGCCCGGCTGCCGTGGACAGCCGGGCGGGAGTCACCACCAGGGTGGCCTCGGCAACCACTCCGGCTGCCTCGGCACGCAAGGTGTGCCACCCCAGGCCCGTGTTTTGGGGGACGGCGAAGGTGGCCCGTCCGGTCAGAACGCCGTCCACCTCCCGGGGTTCCACCCAGACGTCCTCCTGGACGGCCTCCAGCTCGCGCCCGTCCTCGGTGATGGCCCACAGTCGGGCAGTCGAACCGTGCGGGACGTGGACCGCCACCTGCCCCGGCGTGCCTTCCTGAAGCACGACGGCGGGCGGCAGCATCCGGCGCCAGGGCGCCAGTTCCGCCTCGGCCAGTTCGCGCTCGATGTGCTGATCGGTGAGGGCGTTGACTCCCAGGGCAGCCAGGACGCGGATCAGGGTCTCGGCCGCAACCTCGTGCGGCTGCCCGTCCCACCCCTGGTAGGACGTGCCAACTCCGTACGCCTCCGCCAGCCAGCGCAGCTGCTCCGGATTGACTGCGGCACTGG
This sequence comes from Arthrobacter sp. NPDC056493, assembly GCF_042795115.1. Classification (NCBI taxonomy): domain Bacteria; kingdom Bacillati; phylum Actinomycetota; class Actinomycetes; order Micrococcales; family Micrococcaceae; genus Arthrobacter; species Arthrobacter sp. NPDC056493. Next base: position 8,790 of record NZ_JBHTSL010000019.1, read on the forward strand.
TTACCGGCCTTCCGTTGCCCACCCGTGTTTCAGGGGTTTCAGGGGAAGGGATTTCATGGGTAGTCACGTGCTGCTGGCTGGGAACCTTCATATGTCCGCCTCGTCTGCTGTAATCGGCCCGAAACTAACGCTGCTGCCCGTCACGGCTGGCCGTTTTCAGCGCCCCCGCAACTGCTGATTCCGATTATTGCAGGCTGCGTTGAGTGACCCGGGCGGCCGTGGGCAGAAACTTCTCTGCGGTGATGCTGATGCCGTGGTGCTGGACTTCCCGCGGCCAGGCCTCAGGCGGCAGCGCAGGCCTTCTGGAGCTCACGGACAGAATCTCCGGGAACCTGGTCGCCGGCCTGGGCGATAGCTTTCAGGGGTCCGGTGATTTCCGCGGGCACGCCGGCCGTCTCGGCCCCGGCGACGAGACCCGCGAGCGCAGCCTTGTCCGAGGCGCTCACCAGGCCATCCTCGATCAGGGTGCAGATCTGGCCCTTCACCTGCTCGGCTGCCGCGTTGGCAGCCTGGGAAACGGCGGAGCTCGCCGCATTCTTGGCTGCTTCCTCGGCCTGGGCGCAACCCGCCAGCAGGACAAGGACAGGAAGCATGGACAGGGCAAGCAGGCTGCGTTTCATGATTCCACCCTAACAATGGTGCTTCCGCAAACTCCGGCGGCGGGAACATGACAACGGTGTCCCAGCCAGGGGACGTCACAGGACTGATTCACAGGAGGCCCAGAAGGGCCTAGCTGAACCCTGATCCAGGGCTTGTCGAATCCGTTGACTTGTCTTGTGGACATCCCCTAGCGTTCCAGTCACTGACAACGTTGTCTATCCTCTTCAACCTGGGGAAGGCACGCGCGATGAAGGGCGGCACCGGCACAATGCAGCAGAGAAAATTCGGCAGACTACAGCTATGCACCGCACTGACCGTGGCGGGTCTCAGCCTGGCCGCGGTACTGGCCGGAGCGGAAACCGCAACAGCCGCGGGGACTACAGGAGACGAGCAGTTCCGGCCGGCCTACCATTACACGCCGCAGCAAAACTGGATGAATGATCCCAACGGGATGGTGTTCTATAAGGGCGTCTACCACCTCTACTACCAGCACAATCCGTCCGGCAACCAGTGGGGCAACATGTCCTGGGGACACGCCTCGTCCCCCGACCTGGTGCACTGGAAGGAGCAGCCCCTGGCCATCGCCACCGACGACCAGCAGGACATCTTCTCCGGCAGCGTCGTGGTGGACAAGAACAACAGCTCCGGCCTTGGCACTGCCGCGAACCCTCCGCTGGTGGCGGTCTTCACCAGCGCCTACAAGGACGCCTCGCCCTACAGGGGGCTGCAGGCCCAGTCACTCGCCTACAGCCTCGATGAGGGCAAGACCTGGACCAAGTACGGCGGCAACCCGGTGCTCAACCGCAACTCCGCGAACTTCCGCGACCCGAAGGTGTTTTGGTTCGATTTGCCCGGCGGAGGCGGCTACTGGGTGATGGCCGCCGTCGAGGCCACTGAGCACAAGGTGCTGCTGTACAAGTCGGGCAACCTCAAGGACTGGACGCAGCTCAGCGAGTTCGGCCCGGCGAACGCCACGGGCGGCCTCTGGGAATGCCCTGACCTGTTTCCGCTTGCCGTCGACGGCGACCCCGCCAACATCAAGTGGGTGATGGTGGTCAACATCAACCCGGGAGGCGTGGCCGGAGGCTCGGCCGGGCAGTATTTCGTGGGCAATTTCGACGGCACCACCTTCACGTCGGAAACCACGAAGGCCAGTGACGCGCTGCCCGCAGGCACTCCCCTGGCAGGCTTCAACGACGGCTCATACAGCGGCTGGACGGTGAACAACGAAGCGGGCAACCCGAAGGACGGCCCGTTTGCCGGGACACCCGCGGCCGGCACCCTCTCGGGGCAGAACGGCGTCACCGGCTTTGCCGGCGCCGGCCTGATCAATTCATTCAACGACGGCGACTGGCCACTGGGGTCGATGAACTCGCCGCAGTTCACCGTGGACAGTGATTATCTCAACTTCCTGGTGGGCGGCGGACAGCATCCGCGCGTTTCGGACAAGCTGGACAACACCCCGCCACCCGGGGACCTGCTGTTCAACGGCTTTGAGGTCCCGGACGGCCACACCCTGGCCGACGCCGGGTGGACGGGAACCGGGGATCTGGCGCCGGTGTTCCAACCGTCAACCTCCGGCGGCGACTTCTATATCGGCGCCAAGCGGATCAACACGTTCGACACGGGAGGCGCACCCGGCGACGACCGGCAGGGAACCCTGACGTCGCCGTCGTTCACGGTCAACCGGAACTTCATGAGCATGCTGGTGGGCGGCGGACACCGGACGGCGGGCTCCGGGCAGACCCTGGAAGCCCAGCTGCTGGTGAACGGCAATGTGGTGCGCAGCCTCGCCGGTGATGACGCCGGCGCCCTGAACTGGAAGGGCTGGGACGTGTCCGAGTTCGCCGGGCAGCAGGCACAGCTCCGGATCGTGGACCAGGCCACCGGCGGCTGGGGACACCTCACCCTGGACCACGTCATGCTGACGGACCAGGCAGCCGTCCCCCGCTCAGACGAAACCACCGTCAACCTCGTGGTGGACGGCAAGGTGGTCAGGACGGCCACCGGGGCCAACAGCGAGGTCCTGGACTGGGCGTCGTGGAACGTTTCCGAGTTCAGGGGGCGGCAGGCCAGCATCCGGGTGGTGGACAACAACCGCTTCGGCTGGGGCCACATCCTGGCGGACGAGTTCATCGCCTCACCGCGGCCGGCCACGCCGCGGGTCCAGACCTACGACTGGCTGGACTACGGCCGGGACTATTACGCGTCCGTGTCCTTCAACAACATGCCGCAGAGCAAGCGCATCATGCTCGGCTGGATGAACAACTGGGACTACGCCAACACGATTCCAACCTCACCCTGGCGCAGTGCCATGTCGCTGCCCCGCGAAGTGGCCCTGACGCAGACGGCCACCGGCCCGCGCCTGACGCAGAAGGCCGTCCAGCAGGTGGATGGCCTCGGCACAAAGAAAAGCTACGCCGAAAAACGGGCCCGCAGCATTCCCGCCGGCACGCACGCACTGCCGGCCGCTGCCTCGGGCGACGTGCAACGGATCGAGGTGACCTTCTCCCCCGGATCGGCGTCCAAGGCCGGGATTACCGTGCTGGGGAACGGCAGCAAGTCGACCGCCATCGGCTACGACAAGGCAACCGGCGAGCTGTATGTCGACCGGAGCAACTCCGGAATCGCAGACTTCCATCCGCTCTTCGCCTCGGTTGACTCCGCCCCCGTGGCCGTGGACGCCAGCGGCAATGTGACGCTGCGAATCTATGTCGACCGGTCCTCGGTGGAGGTATTCGCCCAGAACGGCCTGCGGACCATCACGGAACAGGTCTTCCCGGAACAGGTCCCTTCACAGGGGGCCATTTCACAGGAAGGCGCCAACCAGGTGGCCCTCTTCGCCGAAGGGGGAACGGCCCGGCTGAAGTCCCTGACTGTCACGCCGCTCGGCCAGTCCATGTTCCAGACGGCACAGGTGCCGGCCAAGAACCGGAAGTAAAGGCAGGCTGCAGCCGGCCTAGTGGACCGGCTGCAGCCAGGTCAGCACCGAGCCGTCCTCCTCGATGTGGTCGGTTAGCTCCCCGTTGAACCGGGCGCCGTAGTCCGCCGTGATGTGCTCCTGGAAGGCTGCCGCGTCCTGATAGACCTCGAACACGAAGTACTCGCGGGGGTTGCTTTCCCGGGTGTACGGCAGGAACAGCTGGTTGCCGGGCTCGTTGCGCACCAGCTCGGTAAGTTCCCGCATCATTTCGGCAACCCGGGCTTCACTGCCGGGCTTGACGGTGAATTCGGCGTAGAGCGTCTTGGTCATGGTTCTCCTGTCGGGATGGGTTTGCTCGGGTGGGCAGTTAGCTTCGATTCGATGGCCCATTCATTCCGGCGGCCGCAACTCGCCGGACCCGCGGGTGATGAGCTCGGAGGGGACCACGTAGGTCTGCGCCGCGCCGGGGTCGCCGTCGATTCGGGCCAGCAGGCGTTCGGCGGCCAGTTTTCCGATCCGGTCGGGGTGCTGCGCAATCACGGTGACGCCCGGTTCCATCATGTCCGCGAGAGTGAAGTCGTCGAAGCCAACGAGGGCAACGCGCTTGTTCAGGCCCAGCTCCTTCAGGGCCCGCATGACGCCGAACGTCACCAGGTTCTGGCTCGAGAAGATGGCCGTGGGCGGGTCTTCGGCCCTGAGCAGCTCCAGGGTGGCCAGGCGCGCTGACTCCTCGTCGTGGAGCCCTTCGCGGACCGGAACCGCGGAGGTGGGTATCCCCGCCCGGCCAAGTTCCTCGACGAACCCGCGGCGCCGTTCGCGGGCCGTCTGGATATCGGCGCGATCACCCATATATGCGATCCGGGTGTGGCCGTGCGCGATCAGGTGGGCCGCCGCCCTGGCGGCGCCGACGGCGTTGTCCGTCACCACGGCGTCAGCCTCGATGCCCACCGGTTCGCGGTCGATGAACACGATCGGCAGGTCCCTGGAATGTTCCGGAATGACGTACGCCTGGCTCTTGGCGATGGGCGTGAGCACCAGCCCGTCCACGCGCCTGCCCAGGAAGGCAGTCACCAGGGCCTTCTCCCGCTCGGCGTCATCGTCCAGGCTGGCAGCGAAGACCGCGATGCCCCGGGCCGCGAGGGCGTCCTCCATGGCGCGGTGGATCTCGCTGCTGAACGGGTTGGCGACACTCGGCAGCAGGAGCCCGATGGAAAGCGTCTGGCGGCCGGCGCGCCGCAGGCTGCCCGCCGCCATGTCCAGTTGGTAGTTCAGCTGCTGCGAGGCGCCAAGGACACGCTGCCGGGTGGCTTCCGAGACGCCAGGCTCATCGTTCATTACGCGGGACACAGTCTTGATCCCCACGCCTGCCAGCGCCGCGACGTGGCGCATGGTGGGGCGGCTCTTGGCCCCCTCGGCCTGGTAACGATTAGACATCGTTGTCATTAATCCGTCCTTCATCATTGCATTTGCCTTGACTCTACCCTGTGACATTGATTACATGATGCCTGACATCGTTGTCAGGCATGCTCAGATGCCACAACCCGGAGGAGATTCAATGTTGAGTTCCACAGCCCCGCGGACAGTCACCCACCGCCTGCTCGCCATCGGCGCAGTCCTTACTCTCGGCACGCTCAGCCTCACCGCCTGCGGCGGAAGTTCCACCGCCACCACCACCACCGGCGGCTCCTCGTCCGAAAAGGTCGGCGTCTCGCTGATCGTGAAGACCACGTCCAACCCCTTCTTCGTTTCCATGCAGGACGGAGCCAAGAAGGCGGCGGAGGCGGACGGCGTCGACCTCAAGCTCGCGGCCGGAAAGGCCGACGGCGATGAGGACACCCAGATCCAGGCCATCGAAAACGCTATTTCCAAGGGCGACAAAGGCATCCTGATCACGCCCAACGGCCCGTCCGTGGTCGACGCGCTGAAGAAGGCCAAGGACGCAGGCCTGTTCGTCATCGCGCTGGACACCCCGCCGGACCCCGCAGACGCTGCGGACATCACCTTCGCCACAGACAACTTCGCCGCCGGCGAGCTGATCGGCAAGTGGACGGCCGCCCAGCTGGGCGGCAAGAAGGCCACCATCGCCCTCGTGGACCTGTTCGACGACAAAGTGGTCTCGGTGGACTACAACCGCGACCAGGGCTTCCTCGCCGGGCTAGGCATCGACACCGCGGACAAGAAGAAGAACGGCGACGAGGCCAAGACCGGCAAGTACACGGGCGGCAAGGGCGGCGACTACGAGATCGTCGGCAGCCAGGCATCGCAGGGCGCCGAGGACGGCGGACGCACCGCGATGGAGACCCTGCTCGCCAAGAACCCCAACATCAACGTCGTCTACACCATCAACGAGCCCGCTGCTGCCGGCGCCTTCGAGGCCCTGAAGTCCGCCGGCAAGGAAAAGGACGTCCTGGTGGTTTCGGTGGACGGCGGCTGCACCGGCGTTAACAACGTCAAGTCCGGCATCATCGGCGCCACCGCCCAGCAGTACCCGGTCAAGATGGCCGAGCTCGGCGTCAAGGCCATCGCCGACCTCGCCAAGACCGGCCAGAAGCCGTCCAACTCCGAGGGCCTGGACTTCTTCAACACCGGCGTGGAGCTCGTGACGGACAAGGCCGCCGACGGCGTCAAGAGCATCACGACGTCGGAAGCTTCCCAGATCTGCTGGGGCAAGTAACCGGACATGACAGGAGCGAACATGACCCAGCAACAGACAGCCGGCCCGCCCGCCACCGGCCATGCCGACCTCGCCGAGGAATTCCTCGACCGCCAGACACCGCTCAGCCGCATCCGCAACGTCCTGCACCGGTACCCTGCACTCAGTCCCGCCATCGTGCTGCTCGTGGCGGTGGTGATCTTCGGGCTACTCAACGACCGGTTCCTGCGGTTCGAAAACCTCTCCCTGATCACCCAGCAGGTCTCGGTGGTGGGAACGCTGGCGATCGCGCAAACCCTCATCATCCTCACCGCGGGAATCGACCTCTCCGTGGGCGCCGTCATGATCCTCTCCTCCATGGTGGTGGCGCAGCTGGCGGTGGGCGGCGGCCTTCCCGGCCCGCTCGCTCTGCTGACCGGCCTGGTGGTGGGCCTGGGGGCGGGCGCCCTCAACGGTTTCCTCGTCACCCGGTTCAAGCTTCCGCCGTTCATCGTCACCCTCGGAACCCTGAACATCTTCATCGCCGTCACCCTGCTGTACTCCGGCGGTTCCACCGTCCGCGGGTCCAACATGCCGGGCCTGCTCACCTGGACCGGAAGCACGTTCCCGCTGGGCCCGGTCCGCATCTCCACCGGCGTGATCATGATGCTCCTGCTCTACGGCGCTGTTGCCTTCATCCTGGGCAAGACAGCGTGGGGCCGGCACGTCTACGCCGTCGGGGATGACAAGGAAGCTGCGCGCCTGGCCGGCATTCCCGTCAACCGCGTCCTCATGAGCGTCTACCTGGCTGCCGGAGCCGTGCTGGCCATGGGTGCCTGGCTCCAGATCGGCCGCACCAACGCCGCCAGCCCCAACGCCGGCGTGGACCTCAACCTCGACTCCATCACCGCCGTCGTGATTGGCGGAACCAGCCTCTTCGGCGGCCGCGGCTCCGTCTGGGGATCCCTCCTCGGCGCGCTGATCGTGGGCGTGTTCCGCAACGGCCTGTCCCTGGCGGGACTCGACGTGCTGTACCAGACACTCGCCGTGGGCGTCCTCATCATCCTCGCTGTGTCCATCGACCAGTGGATCCGAAAGGTGAAATCATGACCGCCACTGAAACCCAGCCGTCCGGCACGGCGGTTCGGCAGCCGATCCTGCAGGCCAGCAACCTCGTCAAAACCTTCGGACGCGTCGTGGGCCTGGACGGCGTCAGCCTGGACCTCTACCCGGGTGAAGTCCTCGCGGTCATCGGCGACAACGGCGCAGGCAAGTCCACCCTCATCAAGTGCCTCACCGGCGCCGAGGTGCCAGACTCCGGCGAGCTGAAGGTGTCAGGGCAGACAGTGCACTTCAAGCGGCCGCAGGACGCCCGTGCCCACGGCATCGAGACCGTCTACCAGAACCTCGCGGTGTCACCCGCGCTGGACGTCGCCTCCAACCTGTTTCTCGGCCGTGAAGAACGGCTGGCCGGCCCGCTGGGCAAGCTCTTCCGCGTCCTGGACACCAAGGGCATGCGCCGCAAGGCCAAGGAGGAACTGACCCGGCTGGGCATCTCTACCCTGCAGGACGTGACGGTCCCGGTGGAAAACCTGTCCGGCGGCCAGCGCCAGGCGGTGGCCGTGGCCCGCGCCGCGGCGTTCGGTTCCAAGGTGGTTGTCCTCGATGAGCCGACGGCGGCACTCGGCGTCCGGGAATCGAACCAGGTCCTGCAGCTGGTCCGGGACCTCCGGGACAGGGGCCTGCCGGTGATCCTGATCAGCCACAACATGCCCCATGTGTTCGACGTGGCGGACCGCATCCACATCCAGCGGCTCGGAAAGTGCGCGGCCACCATCACGCCTCAGTCGCACAGCATGACCGACGCCGTGGCGATCATGACGGGCGCCGCCACGGCCTGACAAGCCGGCACTGCCCACAGCCCGGCACCTAACCGGGAGCCCAACCCATCAAGGCAGCACCCGAAAACCCAGCACCAACCCCGTCCGCGGGCCGAAGCCGGCCCGCGGACAGCTCCATGAAAGGCCCCACCGTGATCCCCACCTCCAACGCCGGAACTGCTTACTCCGGAACCCGCACAGCGACTCCGGAAGTCATCGTCATCGGTGAAGCGCTGGTGGACGTCGTTGCGTCCGCGAACGGAACCGTCGAGCACCCCGGCGGATCGCCGTCGAACGTTGCCTACGGGCTGGGCCTGCTCGGCATCCGGACAGCGCTCCTCACGTCGATCGGCGACGACGGCCGCGGCCGTGCCATCGAGGCGCACCTGCAGCGCGCCGGAGTCGCACTGCTGCCCGGCTCCCGGACACAGGCGCGGACGGCCACGGCCACCGCGACGCTGGCTGCCGACGGCTCCGCCAGTTACGACTTCGACATCCGCTGGGAACTGCCGGCGGTGGCCCCGGCGTCCCTGCCCAGGGTGCTCCACACCGGCTCGATCGCGACTTTCCTGGCTCCGGGCGCAGCAGCCGTCAGGACCCTCCTGGAGCAGTCGCACCGTGAATGCCTGGTCACCTACGATCCCAACATCCGCCCGGCGCTCCTCGGCAGCCAGGCCGAGGCGCGGACCATCTTCGAGGAGCTGGTTCCGCTTACGGACGTGGTCAAGCTGAGCGACGAGGATGCCCGCTGGCTCTACCCGGACCTGCAGCTGGAGGACACCGCGGCACGGATCCTCCAGCTGGGGGCGGGGCTGGCGGTGGTCACCCGCGGTTCAGAAGGATCGCTGCTTGCCACTCCGGAGTTGCAGCTGGTGGTGCCGGCCATCCGGTCCGCGGTGGCCGACACCATTGGCGCCGGGGATTCGTACATGGCGGCGCTGATCTACGGACTGCTGGCGCGCGGATCGGACGGCCTGGCGCCTGCCGTGCTGGAAACACTGGGGCGCACGGCCTCGAAGGCCGCCGCGATCACGGTGCGCCGCCCAGGAGCCAATCCGCCCACGGAGGCCGAGCTCCTGGCGGACCTCCCCGAGGACAGTATGCCCGGCCAGATGGCGGTGCCCGCCGTACACTGACTCCCATGGCATGCCGTATCAGCGAACTTGTCCTCAACTCCGCCGACCCCGAACTGCTCGCACGGTTCTGGAGCGAGGTGCTCGGCTACGTCGAGCTCGACCGGGAGGGCGGGTCCATCGAGATCGGCCCGCCCGGCGCCGGGTTCGGCGGCCTGCAGCCCACCATCATCCTGAGCCCCAGCAGCAACCCGCGGACCGGCAGGCTCCCCGTGCACATCGACGTTAACCCTGTCGACCGGGACCAGGACGCCGAGCTGGAGCGGTTGCTCGCCCTCGGCGCCCGTCCCGCCGACGTCGGGCAGACCGGCGACGAACAGTGGCACGTCCTGGCCGACCCTGAGGGCAACGAGTTCTGCCTCCTGCGCAGGCGGCTGGAGCCCCTCACCGCCTAACGCAACTGCAGGCCGGTTCTGGCTGCGGAGTGCTGCACCTGCCCGTCCACGAAGGTCGCCAGGACCCGGGCCGCTGCAAGGTCATCAGGCGCAACGGCCAGCGGATCCACGTCGAACACTGTGAAGTCCGCGCGCTTGCCTACAGTGACGGACCCGGAAACGCCCCACTCCCCCGCAGCACGGGCGGCGTGCGAGGTGTAGCCTTCGAGCGCCTGCAGGGCCGTGAGGGCTTGGCCGGGAACAACCGGCTGCTCACCCGGGCGGCCCGACCGCCGTCGTAATTGCGCGTCCGCCAGGATGGGCAGCGGTTCGAACGGGGCGATCGGCCAGTCGGAGCCGAGCCCCAGGGTGGTTCCTGCGGCACGGAGGTCCGCGCAGCGCCAGGCGTTGTTGGCCCTTTCGGTGCCGAGCCGGGTGGACCAGTTGTCCGAGTGGTCGGCGCGGGAGTAGTGCGTGCAGTGGGTGGGCTGCATGCTGGCGATGAGGCCGGACCGGGAGAACCTGCGGATCAGTTCGTCCGGAACGGTCTCGAGGTGTTCGATCCGGTGCACTCCCCGCGCCGCCGGAGTGGCCCCTGTGCCCGGAGGCAGGGACTCGAAGGCGTCCAGGACGGCGGCCACCCCGGCGTCGCCGATCGCGTGCGTGGCCGTGGAAATGCCGCGTCCGGCGAAGTACCGCACGGCTTCGGCATACTCCTCGGGCCGGGGCCAGAAGGGTGCCACCGACTCACCGTAGGCATCGGGCTCAAACAGCCAGGCCGTGCCGTTGTCCACGGTGCCGTCGACGAACAGCTTGATGCCGGCCACCTCCCAGCGCCGTCCGCCGGCGCCGACCTGCCCGGCCAGCACGCGCCATTCCGGTTCACCGCTGCCGGGCATGCACCACGGCGAGATCCGCAGCCGGAGCGGGAGGCCGCCGTCGGTCTCTTCCTCGAGCGCCCGGTAAAGCTCCAGCGAATCGTCATTGCAGTCCATGACGTGTGCCCCGGTCAGCCCGGACCGTGAGAACTGCGTGAGCAGTTCCGCCAGCCGCGCCTTCCGTTCCGCGAAGGACTCGGTGGGCACCACCCGGGCAACGAGGTCGACGGCGGCCGCCTCCAGCAGGAGCCCCGTGGGTTTGCCGCTTCCGTCGCAGACCACCTCGGCGGCCTGGTCGAAGGAGCGTGGACCGGTGACCCCCGCGATTTCGAGGGCTTGGGAACTGGCCAGCGCGGAGTGCCCGTCGAACAGCCGGATGAGGCACGGCTGTCCGGAGACGGCGCCGTCAATCAGGTCGCGGTGGGCGGTGGCGGATCCGAACACGTTGGGGTCCAGCCCCCAGCCGCGTACCCACTCGCCTGGCGCTGTTTCAGCTGCCGCGGCACGCAGAAGTGCGCGCACCGCGGGAAGGTCCGCGGCGCCGGACAGGTCGCAGCCGCGGGTCAGTTCCAGCCCGAAAACAGGGTGCATATGGCAGTCCACAAGGCCGGGGGTCAGCACGGCGTCGCCGAAGTCGATGACCTCCGCGGCCGGCCACCCGGCCGCATCCGCGCGGCTTCCGACGGCGGCAATCACGCCGTTCCGGACGGCAACGGCCTGCGGCGCCGGGCTCCCTGAGGGCATGCCGTCCATCGTGTGGACTGTGCCGGCAAGGATGATCACGTCAGGATTCATGGGTTTCGAAGCTTCCAATCTGGGCGTAGGTTTCCGGCCGGTGGCGGCGTACCCAGCGGGCGGTCAGGAGTCCGGCGATAAAGACAAGCGGGGTAACCAATATGAGGACGGTGTTGGTGAGCGCGTCGGCGAAGGTGAGCAGTTCGATGTTGATCCCGATCAGCAGCACTACGCCGAAGAGCAGGATGGCCGACGCCAAACTGAGCGGGACCATCAGCCGGTGCGTCACGGCGTCGGGGTTCCGGCGCAGGTAGAGGAAGGCCGCCACCGACACCAGGCCCTGCAGCCCGACGATGCCGAAGATCCCGGGGGTGTTCACCCAGATCAGCAACTGCTGGTAGGGATCGGCGTTAAGGACGGCGCACACGGTGATGACAACGGCGGCCAGGAGCGTCTGCAGCTGGCCGGCCCGGTGCGGCGACCTGAACTTCGGGTGGGTCTGCCCCAGGAAGGCCGGCAGCACGCCGTCGCGCGCCAGCATGTAGACGTAGCGGTTGATCGCGTTGTGGAATGCCAGCTGCGAGGCGTAGACGCTGGTGACGATCAGCATGTACATCGCCACCTCGGCCCAGGGGCCCACATAGTGGTTGATGGTCTGGAAGAACATCCCGCCGGCCAGCTCCCCGGCGGCTTCCGCGGCGCGGTCTTCGCCGTAGGCCTGCACCACGGCCCAGACGATGAAGGCATAGAACACGGACATGAAGCCGACGGCGATGTACGTGGCGCGGGGCACCGACCTGTCCGGGTTGCGGGCCTCCGAGCGGTACAGCACGGTGGACTCGAAGCCCATGAAGGCGGCGAAGCAGATGCCGAGGATGGCCAGGACGCCCGGCCCGAACGCGTTCTCCGGGCTGAAGGAGCCCACGCTGATTCCGTGCGCGCCGCCGCTGCCGAGGATGCCCACCCCCATCACGGCCAGGATGCCGGTCTCGGCCACGAGGAGCACGCCGAGCACTTTGGCGCCGACGTCAATGCCCCGGTAGCCGAGGAACCATACGGCGGCCACCGCGGCGAGGGCAATCGCCGGCCAGGACACGTCCAGCCCGAAGACCACCTTGAGCATGTCGTGGGTCTGGACGGCAAAAAGGCCATAGACGCCGATCTGCAGGCAATTGTAGGAGACGATCGCCAGGATGGCTGAGGCGAGTCCCGCCGTCTTGCCCATGGCCAGTGAAATGTAGGTGTAAAAACCGCCGGCCGCCTTCACATGCCGGGTCATGGCCATGAATCCGACGGCGAAGAGGGTGAGCACGAGGCCTGCCAGGAGATAGCCGGCCGGGGCGCCAATGCCGCCGACGTTGATGGCCACCGGGGCAACGCCCGCCATGACGGTCAGCGGCGCTGCCGCCGAAATGACGAGGAAGGCGATGCCGCCCGTGCCCAGGGCATTGCGCTTGAGGGCGCCGTCCGCAGACGACGCCGGAGGTCTGGTTCGGATATCCGGCACTGGTCCGTCCTTTCTGGGAAGCCCGACTAAACGAAAGGCTTTCGTTTTAGTATGCGGGCGTGTGGCGCGGAGCACAATACCTTTCGCAAAAGCGGCTCCGGCAGGAGGCGCAGACTAGGCTGGGTTCCGATGTTCCAGAGCTGCAGACAGGAGATTCCATGGGGCGCCCGCTCCTCCCGCTGATATCCGTGGAGGCCCTGACCACTGCCGCGCTGGAACTGGTCGATGAAAGCGGCGACTTCAGCTTTCCGAAGCTGGCGAAAAAGATCGGCGTCAGCCAGTCCTCCATCTACAACCACGTCAGCGGCCGGGACGAGATCCTGGAACTGCTGCGGCACCGGATCATCACCGAGGAGCCGTACCCGCCGGTGGACCACAGCGATTGGGAAGTCGCGCTGCGGGTTCTGATCCGCGCGTACCGGGACGCATTTGCCCGCCATCCGCGGCTGGCTCCGCTGCTGGTGCTGCAGTCCATCACGGATCCGGCGGTCATCGGCCTCTACGAGGACCTGGCCTTGGCCCTGGAGAGCGCGGGGTTCCGCGGGCGTGATGTCGTGGCAGCCATCTCCACCATCGAGAGCTTTGCCCTCGGCGCGGCCCTGGACCTGGCGGCGCCGGAAGTGGTGTGGGACCCGCCGGCGGAGGGCTACCCCACATTGAAGCGCGCGCTCGGCAATGCGGGGCCATCGGAGGAACGGGGCGGGCACGCCTTCGACTTTGGCCTGGACGTGGTCATTGGCGGCCTGCGCGCGAAGCTCGGCAGCTAGGCAGCTAGGCAGCTAGGCCTTCTTAGCCCACTTGGCGCTCCGCCGGGTATACGGCGCTTGTGCGTATGGCGCCCCGTTGCCCAGGCGTAGACTGGGCCGCATGAGCCACCCGGACGGCCGCCGCGCAGACCACGGCGGCAAACCCGCCCAAGGCTCCCGCCCCCACACCCGCATTCCCCGGGGCGCGCGGCGGGAGGTTGCCCGGCGCCACGTCGACAGAAAGATCCGGACGCGGATGCGGATTTTTGCGGTGATCTTTGTGGTGCTACTCGTGGTGGTCATAGTTGAGCTCTTCCTGGCCACTCCCCAGGCGGTCCCGCCGGCGGTGGCGGCACTGGTGGGAGGAATCGCCGTCGGACTCGTGGCCAGCCGCATGTTCCGGCTGGAATGGGACCGGGCCGCCAGGACTGTGGTGGGCAAACTGGATATCCTCGGCGGAATCATCCTGGTGGCCTACATCCTCTTCAGTATCTTTCGCAGCCGGATTGTGGCGTTGTGGGTCCCCGCGGACATCGTGAAGCTGTGCAGCCTTGCCGTGATGGACGGACTGATGCTGGGCCAGGTCATCGGCACGGTGGGCGGGCTGAAGGAACTCTACAAGCGGATCGTGGCCGACGCGGACTAAGCCGGATTAGGCGGTTTTCCGACGCCCGCGCAGCGTTGCCGCGCCCCACAGCAGCAGGAATGCAGCCACGAGCAGCAGCCCGGCGTCGCCCAGCTCGATGCCGCCCAGCCAGGCGGTGAGCGGGTCGTCCAGGCCGAACGCCTCGCTGAAGAAGCCGCCCAGGGTTATCACGGCGACGAAAAGCGCAGACAGGGCCGAGAGCCCGGTGATGACGGCGTTGAACCCGAGTTTGCGCAGGGGATCATGGATGGCCGACCTGTACATCCGCATCATGGCCACGCCGTTGGCCGTGTCGCACAGGGTCATGGCGGCGGTGAATGCGAGCGGCAACGCCAGCAGCGCGGCGGGGGAAACACCCGCCAGGGAAGCCGCCGTAGTCATCACCAGAAGCCCGATGGTGGTGGCCGTATCAAAACCGAGCCCGAACAGGAATCCGATCACGTACACGTTCCTGGGCCGCTGCACCCTGGACAGCGGCCGGGCCATGAGTCGGGCCACAAAGCCCTTGGCTTCCAGTTCCCCGGGCAGCACCGTTCCGCCGCCGCGGACCCTTCGGTAGGACCTGGCGGCGCCCAGAAATGCCGACCCGTTGAAGATCCCCATGGCCAGCAGGAACAGCCCGGAGACGCCGCTGCCGATCAGCCCCAGGACCAGGTTCCCGGTGCTGCCCCCGGTCATGAACCTGCCCACCAGCGAAACTCCGGAAACCACCAGTGCCCCGGCCAGGATCACCACAGAACTGTGCCCCAGGCTGAAGGCGAATCCCACGCTCGTGGGATCCTGCCGCTGAGCCACGAACTTCCGCGTGGAGTTGTCGATCGCGGCGATGTGGTCCCAGTCGTAGCTGTGCTTGATGCCGGCCAGGTAGGCCGTGAGCACCAGTCCGAACGCCAGCGGCTGCCCCGATGCAGCGGTGCCGGCAACCAGAAGCACGACGGCGGCAAGATGGAGGAATCCCACCGCACCAAAGGTGGCCAGCAGGCGCGTCCGGAGCGGCAACTGCTCACGCTCGCGGTACATGGTGGCGAACTGGGTTAAGGCAGTCATCAGTACTTCCTCAGGTTCAGGGGCGCCTGGCCGTACCAGCGTTGGCGGAGAAGGCCGCTGCAGCCACCCAATAGCGTATTGAGTTTTTCGGTGCTGTTGGACAGGGAACGGAGCACCAGCGCCGTGATGCCGTCCATTGTGGCACTGAGCGAGACGCCTGTGTAGGCATCGAACTTTTCGGCCAGCCGGTGCAGTTCGTCGGCGAGCGCCTGGTCCACGCGGGCGTCCACCACCACCAGCGAGCCCAGGTGGCTGTGGCCCTCCATGAAGCCCGTGCCGGTGACGTCGTCAAGCGGCGGGCGGATCAGCAGGTTGTCCAGGGCGAGCAGCCGGGTGCCGCCATCCGTCTCCACGTGAATCTCGTTCCGGAGCCGCAGTTCCTCATATCGGAAGGACGCGCCGTCCGGGGACCACCCCGGCGTGACCACCTCGGCCATCACCAGGCTCGACGTCGGCCGGACCGTGATGTGGGTGTTCTGCCGGTACCTGGCCTCCCGGTAGGCGATGACCTGGTCCGGCGCCAGCTCCAGCCGCGAGCCCTCTCCCAGCCGGACGGTCATCCGCTGCTCGGCAAATGAGCCCGGGGTCCGGTAGATCTTGGTCGCAGACTGCGTGGTGAGCAGCAGGTCCGCCCCGTCTCCCACCTCCACGTCCACCACGTAAAGATCGGACCCAAGATAGGCGCCGCCCGGATTCACCACCACATAACAAACCTGCCCGGACTCATCCAGATAGTGCGGCCGGAGTACCCGAAGTGCACCTTCGTGAAACTGCCGGGACGCAATGGAACGCCCACCACGTTCGCTGATGACGAGCTCAAGCACACCGCAAGGCGCCGGTTGCACCGTCGCCGTCGTGCTCATGGCTGGAGGTCGAGCATCAGGACATCGCGCCGGATCCAGTTGATGACGTGTTCGAGGCCTTCGTCCGTTTTGAGGTTGGTGAAGCAGAAGGGTTTGGCACCCCTGAATTCGCGCGAGTCCCGTTCCATGATGGCGAGGTCGGCGCCGACGTGCGGGGCCAGGTCTGTCTTGTTGATGATGAAGAGGTCGGACTTGATCATGCCCTGGCCGGCCTTGCGCGGGATCTTCTCGCCCTGCGCGACGTCGATGATGTAGATCGAGAAGTCAACCAGTTCGGGGCTGAAGGTGGCGGAGAGGTTGTCGCCGCCGGACTCCACGAAGATCACCTGCAGGTCCGGGTGCCGCTGTTTCAGCTCCTCGATGGCGGCCGTGTTCATGGACGTGTCCTCGCGGATGGCGGTGTGCGGGCAGCCGCCGGTCTCGACGCCGATGATCCGGTCCTCGGGCAGGATGCCGTTGGCGGCCAGGATCTTGGCGTCCTCGATCGTGTAGATGTCGTTGGTGATGGCGGCCATGGAGGTCTCCGCGCTCATGTGCCGCGTGAGCCGCTCCACCAGCTGGGTCTTCCCGGCCCCGACGGGTCCGCCGATGCCGATCTTGATGGGTTCACTCATGTTGTCCTCCTCAGTAAAAAAAGCACAGTTCAGTAAAAAGCACAGTTAGCTCATGAACATGCGCGCACGTTGCCGTTCGTGCCTCATCTGTGAAATCTCCAGTCCGGGGCTGACCGCGCCGAAGTCGTCCGGCGTCAGGTGGGCGGCCCGCTCGACGGCGGAAGCAACGGCGTCGTGCGCGTTCCGCAACACCCGCTGGCCGGCGTTCTGCCCGAGCGGGATGGCCCGGACGGCGTTCTGCGTCAGGGACGTGACGGCCGCGAAAAGATACGCGGCGGTCGCCTCCGCCGGGGGAACCCCCAGGGAACGGGCGACGACGGCGAACGCCAGCGGCTGATGGCCGGCGGCCCGGCCCCCGCTCACCAGCGACCGGTACTCCGACAATTCCGGTGACGGGAACACCTCCGTGCCGATTTCGAGCAGCCGGTTCCCCATCTTGACGCTGGCCTCCCGCACCTGCCGAGGCAAAAGCTGCGCGGTCAGCAGCTCGTCCAGCTCAGCCACAGGGACGCCCTCATACAAGAACCGCATGGCCAACGCATCCGAATAGGTCAGCTGCTGCGATAGGAACGCCCCCAGCCACACCCCGAAAGACTCCTCATCGACCACAACTCCACGGTCGATGTACGTCTCAAACCCCAGCGAGTGCGCAAACGCCCCGGTAGGAAGCCCGGAATCAGTCAGCTGCCGCAGTGCGAGCTGGTACGAGTTAGTGGCTGTGTTCGGCATGGCGGAAAGGCACTGGCATGACGCGTTCCTGGCGGTCGTAGGGCACTCCGACGTGTTTGAGATAGTCCTCGACGGTGTGGTCGTACTGGCACACCATGACCTCGGCGCCGTACTCCGAGGCCGCCTCGAAGAACTGTGCCTGCAGATGCCGGTTGCCGAGGGAATGCGCCACCACACCCATCTCGTGGATGGTCCGGGATGCGATCACCAGGACGTCGGTGGGCAACACGGAGACCACGATCATGTTGGTTGCAGCCACGTGGAGCACGTCTCCGTCACGAAGGTCGGCCGAACCGGCAGGAAGCCTTATGCCGATCTCGTTGCCGTGGTCGGTGGTGACCCGCTGGATCCGTTTGAGCAGTTGTGCGCTGGGCAGCACCACCTTCTCCCGGTGCAGTCCGAAGTAGGACTCCACGGCCTGGTCGTGCACGTTGCCGAGGACTTTCTCGATGATCATCTGTAGCTCCTAGAAGAGGAAGTACCGCTGCGCCATGGGCAGTACGTCCGACGGTTCGCAGGTGACCTCTTCGCCGTCCACGGTCACCGAATACGTTTCAGGGTCCACCTCGATGTTGGGCGTGGCGTCGTTGTACTTGAGGTCCGCCTTGGTCAGGGCCCGGATGCCGGAGACCGGCCGGATGACCTTCTCCAGGCCCAGTTCCGCCGGCACGCCGGCATCGATGGCTGCCTGGGAGAGGAAGGTGATGGACGACTTTTGCAGGGCCTTGCCGTGGGCACCGAACATGGGCCGCATGGTGCGCGGCTGGGGTGTGGGAATGGACGCGTTGGCGTCGCCCATCAGGGCGTAGGCAATCTGGCCGCCCTTGAGGACCAGCTCGGGCTTCACGCCGAAGAACGCCGGGTCCCAGAGCACCAGGTCGGCGAACTTGCCCTCCTCGACGGAGCCGATACAGTCCGCCATGCCCTGGGCGATGGCCGGATTGATGGTGTACTTGGCCACATAGCGCTTCAGCCGGAAGTTGTCGCTGTCCGCGGTTCCGTGGGCAGCACCAGCGGGGTCCTTCAGGACGCCGCGCTGTTTCTTCATCTTGTCCGCCACCTGCCAGGTGCGGGTGATCACCTCGCCCACGCGCCCCATGGCCTGGGAGTCCGACGAGGTGATGGCGAAGATGCCGAGGTCCTGCAGGACGTCCTCTGCCGCGATGGTCTCGGCGCGGATGCGGGAATCCGCGAATGCCACGTCCTCCGGGATGTCCGGGTTGAGGTGGTGGCACACCATGAGCATGTCCAGGTGCTCTTCGATGGTGTTGCGGGTGTAGGGCAGCGTGGGGTTCGTGGAGGCGGGAAGCACGTTCGGCAGGCCGGCGATTTTGATGATGTCCGGCGCGTGCCCGCCACCGGCGCCTTCGGTGTGGAACGTGTGGATGACCCGCCCGCCGATGGCCCGGATGGTGTCCTCCACGAAACCGCATTCGTTCAGCGTGTCCGTGTGGATGGCAACCTGGACGTCATACTCGTCCGCCACCTTCAGTGAGGTGTCGATTGAGGATGTGGTGGACCCCCAGTCCTCGTGGACCTTCAGGCCCACCGCGCCGGCGCGGATCTGCTCGGCCAGCGGCTCGACGGCGGAGGCGTGCCCCTTGCCGAGCAGGCCGATGTTGACGGGAAGCCCGTCGGCAGCCTGCAGCATGCGGTGGATGTGCCATTTGCCGGGGGTAACTGTGGTGGCCTTGGTGCCTTCGGCAGGTCCCGTACCGCCGCCCACCATGGTGGTCACGCCGCTGCAGAGGGCCGTGGCTACCTGGTCCGCGGAAATGAAGTGAATGTGTGTGTCCACTCCCCCGGCGGTTAGGATCTTGCGTTCCCCCGCGATGATCTCTGTACTGGCCCCGATGACGATGTCCACGCCGTCGGCGATCTGCGGGTTTCCGGCCTTGCCGATCCGAAAGATGTGGCCGTCCCTCAGTGCGACGTCCGCCTTGTAGATGCCGGTGTAGTCAAGCACCACAACGTTGGTGATGACCGTGTCCGGCACGCCGCCGTCAGGTCCTCCGTCCCGGGTGGCCTGGCCGTCCTGGCCCATGCCGTCCCGGATGACCTTGCCGCCGCCGAACACCATTTCCTCGCCGTAGTTCGTGAGGTCTTTCTCGATCTCGAGGAACAGGTCGGTGTCCGCCAAGCGGATGGCATCGCCCGTCGTCGGGCCGTACAGGTCCGCGTACTGCCGGCGGGACAGTTCGAAGCTCACTGGGTTCCCCCTGTCTGGTTAGCGCCGTGGTGGTTGGCGCCATCCCGGTCAGTGCCGTCCCCGTCGAGCCTGCCGTTCACAGCGTTGCTGAGGCCGTAGACCTCACGGCTGCCGGCCAGCCGAACCAGCCGGACAGTCTTCCTGTCGCCGGGTTCGAACCGCGCGGCGGTGCCGGCGGGGATGTCCAGGCGCCGCCCGTAGGCGGCGTCGCGGTCCAATTCCAGGGCCGGGTTCACCTCCGCGAAATGGTAGTGCGAGCCCACCTGCACGGGCCGGTCACCGGTGTTAAGGACGACGACGTCGATCGCCTCCCGGCCCGCGTTGATGACCAGCGGCTCAGGACGCAGGACGTACTCTCCAGGAATCATGGCGGTCCCTACCGAATGGGATTGTGGACGGTGACGAGCTTGGTGCCGTCCGGAAAGGTGGCCTCGACCTGGACATCGTGGATCATCTCCGGCACGCCCTCCATGACGTCGCCGCGGCTGAGCAGCGTGGTGCCGGAGCTCATGAGTTCGGCAACGGTGCGGCCGTCCCGGGCACCCTCGATCAGCTCGTAGCTGATGATGGCCACAGCTTCCGGGTAGTTGAGTTTGAGTCCGCGCGCCTGGCGCCTGCGGGCGAGGTCGGCGGCGACCACGATCATGAGCTTTTCCTGCTCACGAGGCAACAGATGCATGGGGATCCCTTCAACGGCCTGCGGGTCGGCGTGGGACCCAGACTAAGCCCCGTTCGTTTCAACCACGTTTCCGGAGTGTCAGGTCAGGCTGGGAATCTATGGGGCCGAGGCACGGACCCTCAGTTCGAATTCTGCTTTCACGTGCACGCCCCCGGCGGCCTTCTCGGCCCCTTCGATCCGGTCGATCAGCAGCTGCACGGACCGCTCGGCGATCTGGTTCATGCCGGGAGCAACAGTGGTCAGCGACGGGGACGAGAACCGCGCCTCATCGATGTCGTCAAACCCGGCCACGGCTGCGTCCCCCGGCACCTTGACCCCGCGGAGCAGCAGCTCGTGCATCGCCCCCAGGGCCAGGGCGTCATTCAATCCAAAGACGGCGTCGAAGGGCCGGCCACCGTCCAGGAGCCGTGCGACTGCCGATGAACCTCCGTCACGGCGCCATTCCGCAGGCACAATCAGGGCCGGATCAAACTCCACTCCCGCTTCGGCCAGCGCTTCCCGGTATCCGGCCAGCCTAAGTCCGGGCGAACCGCTCCGGTCCCCGGAGGAGGCCCCGATCACCGCAATACGACGGCGGCCTCCCGCAAGCAGGTGGGCTGTCATGGCCTTGGCCGCGCCGACATTCTTCATGGTGACGAGGTCGAACCGGGGGTCGTCGATGTGTTCGCCGAGCATGACGAGCGGCTTGGTTCCCCGCCGGGCGGCGGCCACGGCGTCCGCGTCCAGCACCAGCGGAGTGAACAGGAGCCCATCCGTCAGCTGGCTCAGGGATCCCTGCAGGGCTGTGAGCTCGTTGGCCCGGGTCGCTGCCGACTGCTCCACCAGGACGCGGTAGTCCCGGGCGGCCGCCACTGTCATCAGCCTGGAAGCGAGCTCCGCGTAATACGGCACGGAGAGGTCGGACACCACCAGGCCCAGCATGCGGGACTTTCCGGACCGCAGGCTCCGGGCCGTCAGGTTGGCCTCATACCCGAGCTCGGCGATGGCGTCCAGCACCTTCTGCCGGGTGGCCGGCCTGATGAACTCATAGTTGTTGAGCACATTCGACACGGTTTTCAGGGAAACTCCGGCCGCGCGGGCAACATCGTTCATTGTCACGGCCATGCAGGGTCCCTTCGCGGCAGACGTTCCTCTCAGGTACATCGTTGCAGAATGCAGGCCGCCCCGCCCGTCAAGGATTTCCCAAGGTGGGTCCCCCACCCTTTCTGCAAGGTCTCTTGGTTCCGGGGCCAGGCAACGGCGCCTGGTCCTGGCGACAAACGGCGGTGTCCTCATTAGCGGCGGCCACCGGCGGGACCGGTCCGGAAACGGTTGCCTCGTAAGCGTTAAGCGGCGGCCACCACCCGGGGCGGCCTCCAAGTGGCGCGGCAGGAAAAGGGTGGGGAACGTTGCGGCGGAAGGGGGCCGAATTGTTGCAGGGTGCAGGGGGATCCATCGAGGGATTAACCCCGTCAGAACGGCAGTTTGCTCTTGTGGTTTCCCATCATGCCCGCACACCGTACCGGGGAACAGCTTCCCGGCGCGGGGACGGGGGTCCCGAACCGGTTGGCGGCGAGGAGGGCCGGGGTTCCGGCCTCGAGTTCCTGGCCACGCTCGGTTCGGGGCCTGTCCGTATCACTTCGGACGTCCTTGCGGACCTGGACGGCGTGGCGGGCGCGGTTGTGCTGTCCACGTGCAACAGGTTCGAGGTCTATTGCGACGTTACTCCGGGCGCGGACCCGGACACCACCAGGAAGAGCGTCCTGGATGCCATCAGCACATGCTCGGCTGTTTCCCCCGAGGAACTCGGCCGGACGCTTGACTGCCTGACGGGCACCGCCATGACCGAGCATCTCTTCTCGGTGGGTACCGGGCTCGACTCGGCAGTGGTGGGCGAACGGGAAATCGCCGGGCAGTTGCGACGCTCCCTGGCCTCGGCCCAGGAAAGCGGGTCGGCCAGCGGTCCACTGGTCCGGCTCTTCCAGGCAGCCTCCCGGGCTGCCCGCGACGTTGGCTCCCTGACGGCACTGGGTGAGGCCGGCCGTTCCATGGTGTCCGTTGCGCTGGACCTCGCCCTGGCCAGGCTGGGACGCCGGGACCTGTCCGGCCTCTCCGTGGTGGTCATCGGCACCGGCGCCTACGCCGGCTCCACCCTTGCGCTTCTGGCGGCAAGGGCGTGCACGGCGGTGTCCGTTTTTTCCTGGTCCGGACGGGCCGGGGCGTTTGCGTCAGCCCGGGGCGCCACCGGCCTGACCTCCGGGGAGTTGCCGGCTGCCGTCCGCGGCGCGGATGTGGTGATCGGCTGCAGCGGCCGCGGCCCCAGGCTCAGCGCCGACGACTTCCTGGCCTTCGGGCAAGGCGCTGCCGGCCCGCCCGTCGTCGTCGACCTCGCCCTCAGCCGGGACTTTGAACCGGAACTGGGCGAACTGCCCGGGCTTGACCTCATCACCCTGGAGCAGGTGCGGCTGGCCTCGCCGCGTGAACAAACCGACGTCGTCCGGCAGGCCGGCGAACTGGTCCGGCAGGCGGCCGTGAAGTTTGAGGAGGACCGGCAGGCGCGGCTTCTGGATCCGGCGATCGTAGTGCTGCGCGAGCACATGCAATCGGTACTGGCCGGTGAAGTGGCAAAGGTGAAGCACCAGCACGGCTGCACGGCCACGGCAGAAGCGGTGGAATTCGCGCTGCGGCGGGTGGTGCGGCAACTTCTGCACGTGCCCACGTCGAGAGCGCGCGAGCTGGCGGCAGAGGGCCGGCAGGATGAATACACCGCAGCCCTTGAAACGCTGTTCGGGCTGGACGTGGCTGCAGCCGCGGCAGCGAAGGAAGCCGGTCCTGCCGCAGAGGCGGAAACAGGCCCGCCGGGCTGCCCTGCACGGGACCGTCAAGGCCAACAGGTCCCGGAGGACACCCTGCCGGCAGCGAGCTAAGCCGCTGTGCCTTGTACGCAGACATAAAAAATCCCCGGATTCCTGTTGCCAGGAAGCCGGGGACTTTTCACTCTTCGCTAAAAGAGTGGGCCCTGTGGGGATCGAACCCACGACCCACGGATTAGCTGGCGGCCGATTCCGTCAAGATTCGTCGTCATCCATAATGTCCGAGTTTCCGCGGCAAAACGGGGTGTAGTCCCGACTTCGGGCAATCGTCACGATTCATTACATATCGTCGTTTTCGTTGGGTAAACGTTGGCTCCTATCCATGTACCCGCGGCTGCTTTAACCGGTAAGCCTGGACGTCCGCCCATGGGATGCGGACTGGGTGGTTTTTCGTAGTGCCGGTCTTGTATGCGTTCGGGAACATGCCCTGCCTGGCGAGGATGCGGACCGTCTCAGGATCAATGTTCAGGAACTCGGCCACTTCGCGTACCTTCATGTCCGGCTCACGGCCGGCTGCTTTGCTCGTCATGCAGGCAAGCTACAACGAGTTGCAGTAAGTCCTGCGGATTCACATAGTTCTTGAGCGAGCCTGGCAGACCTTCCCTAGGAACCTAATGGAACTTCCCCCCACACCTCCACAAGGTCACTCAGGCAAGAACCCCGGCATCCGCTTACCCCACCTGACGGAACGCAGATCAGGCGGGCACTGGCGGTATTCAATGATGTCCCACTCGGACGCGGTGAGACGTCGCACATTGGCCGCCGGGATCCACGCGCCATGGCTGTGTTCGTCGTCATCCTGCCATGAGACGTGAACCAGCCCATGCCCCCACCGTGAAGCGACTGCGTAGATGCTGACAGTTTCGCCGTCCGTAAGGGGTACTGCTGCCTCGACCCGCGGCCACTTCCCGTACTCCCACGAATGCACCTCCTCCGGGTCGCCCTCAAGCGTAGGGGCCAGGTAGTCACACTTGACGCCGGCAAGGTTGAACGTGGGCATGGGCCCAATATATCCGCCGTGCTTGCCGTGCCTGACCAGCACCCTCACCACGGCGCCTACGTCTAGTTTCACCACTCGCCGCAGGTTAGTGACTGGCGCTGACATTGAGTCCCCGCATGGATAGAGTGTGGCCCATATCGCTATTTCAATATTGGGGGAACTTTGAAACGCATACTTGCACCAATCGTCCTTGTCCTGTTGGCCGCTGGCTGCGCGGCCCCCAGCACCGC
This sequence comes from Arthrobacter sp. NPDC056493, assembly GCF_042795115.1. Lineage (NCBI taxonomy): Bacteria > Bacillati > Actinomycetota > Actinomycetes > Micrococcales > Micrococcaceae > Arthrobacter > Arthrobacter sp. NPDC056493. The sequence continues at coordinate 33,067 of NZ_JBHTSL010000019.1, forward strand.
GCCATCCACGGGAACCGCGGTGGATTCGGGGACCGCCTCCACCGAGGCCACGCCCACGCCAACCCTTCTCCCAGCCGGGAAATTCCAGCTCAACACCCAGTCCGGAGCAAAGATCACTTTCGAGCTCCCTACACCGGCAACAGATCCTGCCCTGGCAAAGCTGGAGGCGTACCGGGAAAAGACCGGTGGCAAGCCCGTGACGTACGTCGTCGCGGACGTGGACAACCGCAACGGAACAGAGATGCTGAACATGTACCAGATCAACGCGTTTGATAAGGAAGGGCGCGAGTACATCTTCGGCGCTGTCTGGCACATGATCGACCTGTGGAAACCGACTTATGGTTCCGATTACAAGTACACACTGCCGGGCGGCAAGGTCTTGGACGATGCGACGGGCGATGCTTTGAGCAACGAGGGCACCGAGCTTTACAACGCCAACTTGGATAATGCCGACGTTGCCCAACGTTTGAAGATCATCCTTGCTTCCAGTGACGTTGACCTGCCCACCGAGTTCACAAGGGTTTCAGTGCAGCCTTCCGGAGCGGGACAGGGCGAAGACGCGCTCCCGGTTCAGGGGTAGACCAAGGGCGTGCACCTTGAGGCACCTTGCCATATACTCCCGACACCGGACGCTGCAACGAAGCTGGGCATCTGTGGCGCCGGTAGGTGGCCCGTTCTTAGGTCTCAACGAACGGGCCACCGCCGTTCTAGCCTCCGGTTTTCGCGGTTTCCCGCTGCGCGTCCACATCAAACGGGACCGTAGGATCAACGCCCCAGCTTGTGATTTCGCTCCGAATCTGGGCTAGTACCTGGTCCACCGACTTGTTGTCAGCCATTGCTTGGGCGCAGACCGACAGCCCGGAATCCTGAAACGCCCACCGCCGTGGGGTCTGCTCAAAGTCAGCGGCGAGGAACGAATCTTCCGTCGACGGGCCGAGGTGCATGGGCAGCTTGAACCTCGCCGCGAACTTTGCCACCTTCCCGATTTCCTCGCTGTCATGCAGCAGATCGATAAGAATCCGAGATGTGCTCCGAATACGCACCGTGTTCCCCCTTGTGGCCCGGGCTCCCGCCAGGTTGGCGGTCTGTTCCCTCCTACCGATGATAATGACCGGGTCGGACAAAAGGCCGCCTCCAACCCGATGATGATTGGAGGGGCTCACTTACGGCACAAAGCCATGTCTTCTCATACAGCCCTATGATGGGGGCCATGACTACTGAAGAGAACGAACCCAAGAAGTACCTGGCCGCCTCCTACGAACCTCGTCAGGAATCTGTGACCGAGCGGGATCTCGACCAGGCCGTGAAGGATTACGCCTATGACATTGATGCGCTGGCTGACGAACCGAACGACTGAAGCCCTCGTGACTGCATCGAATGGGATCAAGGTAGGCGACGACTTCCCGCTGGACGTTGAGCATGTCGGGGACTGCGAAAGCGTGCATGTATTCGCTTGCTGCGTTCTAGACACTGGCCATGGGGGCCCGCACGTTGCCACTGACGGGCACAATGTCGTGGAGGTTTGGGACTAACTGAAACGCCCGCCATCCGAAGATGACGGGGCATTTCAGTTAGGGAGCAAAGCCGGTCGATTGGCCCGCTACAGCGTCTTGTTGATGATCGAGCCGTCCGTGGCCTTGATCTTCCAGCGGACGCCGCCCGTGCCCGGTGTGGGGTCGATCCAGACGGCGCCTTCACCAACGGCCAGGTCAGCGTCAGCAGGGGCTGCGTTGATCTTGGTAATGAACACGCCGTCTTTGTTGAACCGGGACAGGGGTGTTGCGCCGTTGCCGCGGGCCTGGAAGTTATCGCCTGACCCTGCCCCGGCCCGGACGCCGATGATGCTGGCGTGGCTGGAGTAGGTGGTGGCGGTGAACGGGTCAGCGCCCGGAACGCCTGCATTGTTGGCGAACATGCCCGAGGTGGACGTGTTGGAGCCGTCCGAGTTGACCGCGAAAACGGGCGTTGCGTCGCCGTTCTTGACCGCTGCGAAGATGCGGGCCGTCTGTCCCGCCTTGCCTTCTGCGGTGAGCGGGATGCTTGCCACGTCCGCAGCCTTGAAGTTGGCGCCGCCGCGGGTGAACTTCACCAACTCGGTTACGAGGTCCGTCTCCATGATGCGGAACAGCGGCTGTGTGAGCGCCGGCAGTCGTCCGGCCACGTTGAACATGATGTTGCTGCCAGTGGCCGCTGAGGGCTGGGACAGGACAACCGTAGTGGCATTAGTGACGGATGCGATAGTGGTTCCGGCCTGGATGGATCCGAACGGGTCTGTATCGCCGCGGGAGGTGAGCTGGACAATGGCCTTGCCCACGTCTCCGGCGGTGAACGCCGCGGTGGCGGACGTGAACGTGGTGGAACCGCCCGTGCTGGAGCCGTCCGGGAATCCGCCGCCGTCGCGGGCGTTGACCTGAGCGGACGCGCCGCCCGCCTGGACGTTGATCCAGAAGCCGGAGCCGGAGCCGCGGGAGGTGAACTCAGCGATGCGTCCGGAGCCCGGCTGGCCGGTGGCTAGGACACCAATGCCGGTGTTCTTGTGCGAGATGAGCAAGCCGTTGCCCGCTCCAAGGTCAGTGCCGATGGCCATTGCTGCTACGGCGCTGGTGGACAGTGGGCCAGTGCGTGCGTGCACGATGTAGCCGCTGGTGGAGTTGTTCTGCCAGTCGAGAATACCCGCGCTGGTGTCAGTCTTAGTTCCAGCGGCTCCGAGGAAGGTGGTCGAGTAGTTCCAGTTCGCGGCGCTATAGCTCGCTCCAGAGGTGAAATCTACTTTGGCGGACACTACATCGCCGCTGGGAGCCACCACCTTATCCCCGGCGAGATACGCGGTGGCGGCCTTCCACTTCGGTACGGAATCGGTCTTGATCTTGTCCAGAATCGTGGCAGAAAGTGCCGCTCGGAACTGGCTGCCGGTGTTGTTCGCTGCAGCGGCCATGGCCGTGTCTGCGGGTGCCCCCACAAGGGCTGCGGCGTTGGTTGCAGAGGTGGCCGATGCGGCGGCGTTGGATGCCGCTGTGGCTGCGCTGGCGGCCGCTGCGGTAGCGTCGTCCGTTGCCGTTCCAATGGCGGATGTGGCGACCGCTGCGGCTTCCGTGCCGGCTGTTGCTGCTGCGGCTTCCGCTGCTGCTACCGCGGCCACGGCCTCATCCCGCAAACCCTTATAGCTGCTGAAATAGTCCACGTAGGGCCCTGACACCCAAAGGACCTGGGGCGACGTAGTCACGAACGGGGGCGTGAAGCCGTTCGCGTTCGACGTGATCGGGTTCGGGATCGGGACACCGTTCGGGTCCGTCAACGCCAACAGGGTGGTTTTGGCGAGGTCCTCGGAGTCGTAAATGGACACGACTCCGGCGGCGACGATGTTCCTGGGGTTGTCCGGATCGACAACCAACTGCATCTCGAATGGGTAGGTGGCGGTCATGGGCTACTTGCCCTCCTTCTTGTCGGCGGGCCTGGCCGCTTCGGGTGCCGGCTTGGGCTGCGGTTTGGTCTGCTTGGGTGGTTTCGGGGCGGGAACGCCGAAGATGATTCCTGACATTTGTTCCTCCTTGGTTGGTTTGTGGGATGGCTGGCCGCCGGGACGTCCCAGAACCGGCAGCCGGCCGGTCTATGGGGTGTTTTAGGGAGCCTCTGGCGGGCTCCAGCGGGCCCCGTTGACGAATGGCGGGTTGCCGCTCCGGGGGCTCACTGCCTGAACGCTGACGGGATGGCCGTCAGTGCCGCGGACCGGTGCCTGATAATCCCCCGGCTGCGGATCGATCGCGGCATCCCTCAACTTCGTTCCAAGCTGAACTTCGACGGGGGTTGCGTTCGGGTCCGCCGCTGCGTCTTGCAACTGGCTACCAAGCTGGATGTAATCGTCGCTCACGCGTTCAGCTCCCTGCCGGCGGCCATGCGATGGCGTTCACATGCTCGCCCTTCTCGGTATACGGCTGGTTGTCACCGGGCTTGGGGTCGACGGCCGCGTCCCGCAGTTCTGTACCTACCTGTATCTCTGGCTGCCCCTCCACGCGGTCATTGACGTACGGCCGGTAGTCCCCCGGCTGGGAATCCACGGCGGCGTCCCTAAGTTTCGAACCGATCTGGATGTTTTCGCCGCTCATGCCGCGTCGCCTTCCTTTGCGAGGCCGGCCCCGGCGCGCTGACCGGCGAGGCGGGCCTCTATGGCCGCGGTCAGGTCGTCGGCGCCCACATGGATTCCGTCGAGCCGTGCGGCGAAGTGCTGGGCGGTGACCTGGAACTCAGCCTCTACTGCTTCAGCTTCCGCGCCCCGTTCGATCCGGCCAGGGGCGAAACCGTCCAGTACCTGCGTCCAGCGCTGGCGGATGGACCGCTGGAGTGGTGCGGCGTCGACCGCGACCGGAGCGAAACCGTCAGACCTGCCCTTATAGGCTTCCGCCTCAAGGTACGTCGGGCCCCACTCGGTGACTGCGTGAAGCAGTGCCGGATCCGCCTTGGCAACAATCTGCTGCAGCGTCTGCCCCGCTTCGAGCAGCATCTTTGCCCGTCCCCATGCCTGCGAGGTGTCACCGGCGGGTGTGGGGATCGCCGCGGCGGCTACGCGCTTGGTCTCGGTGGCCTCATCCTTGAACTCCCGGGCGAGGTGGTCGAGCTTGGCCTTGTGGTCCTCGCCGGCCTTCGCGATGAGTTCCGCCCGGCGCTTGTCGATGCCCTCGGCGGAAAGATCCGGGTTGGTGTATTCGTTGGCCTTGGCCACGGCGGCTTGGTGGCTGCGCTGCAGCTCGGTCAGTTTGGTGGTGTAGTCCCTCATGGGGCTTGTCTCCTGTGCTGGTTTTGGGTGACTGATAATGGATGGTTATGTGTCCGGCTGTTCCGGAATGCGCGTGATTGCGGGCCATTCGGCGGGTCGAGGCCGGAGATTCGGCGGGAAATCCAACGCTTACCCAACGCTTTACTCACCGGCGCCGCCCTCTTGTGACTGATTTGATGAGGTCCCGGATCTCTTCGCTCCGGTCCCTGGCGGACCTGACCGGTTCGTAACCCTCGATGCCCGGATCGTCCTGAACTGGAGCCAGTCGCTCCGGGAGGCTGGAGCCGGCCAGTGCCCGCATGGTTTCCGAGACAGGCAGACCCCTGCTCTCGGCCACGGCGATCTGTCGTCGGACCCGCTTGATCTGCTTGCCGATCAGGTCAGCGGCTTCCCGCCTGTGCTTGTTCTCCTGCCGACGCTTCCGCCGGGCGGCGCCCTCCCGCAAGGACTCCCCCGCGAGCCCCGCAAGGCGCTGTTCCAAGGCCGTAGGATCCAGAACCGGACTCAGTACCCGGGCGAGCGCTTTCGTGGCGTCCACGGACGGCCTGCGGCGCCCCTGCTCCAACCTGCTGATGTGCGTGACGCCGATACCCGCCAACTGGCCAAGCTGAGCCTGGGTAAGCCCAGCGCCCTTCCGCAGTTGCCGCACCTTCGCGCCGTACCCTGTCGCGAGGTGTTCCCGCTCGACGTCGTCCACGAGCCCTCGGGTGTCCGTGTTGCCGTCCAGGACCGGCCCAACGTGCGCGCCCGCGGGGTTTCCGAATTGACCGGTCAAGTCCTGCGAAACGGTTTCGGAACGGTTCGGATCCGTTCTCGGCCCAACGTGCGCCCGTGCGCGTCCACCATCGGAACCGTTCGGATGCGAGGCGAATTCTGGCCCAACGCCCGCAACCATGCGTTCGGGGTTCGCACCGTGTGAACGTTCGGATCCCGGTGAATGCGTACCGTACGACTTCGTTTGTGGCCCAACGGGCGCATGCACGCGTTTGCCTTTCGTACCGTCCGAATGCTGCGTCTCTGTTTCTGGCCCAATGCATGGTGCATGCCCTGATTGCGCACCGTGCGCGTTCGCGTCCCTGGCGGTCATTTGCTGCGCTCCTTCGGGTTGTTGGGGCAGGTGGGTTCGTGGGCGATGTCCACGGTCCAGGTGGTGGCTGACTGGGTGGTGACTGTTTCGATGGGCACGCACTGCCAGCACTGGGAGGGCGGTATGTAGTCGGTCATGCGGTTTCCTGTTCTGGGGTTTCGATCTCCCGGGATGGGTTGCACCATGCGTACTGGCGCGGGATTGAGGTGCCATTGCCGAGGTCGTGCTGGGCTTGCATGCGGCGGCCAAGTTCGAGGGTGTTCCGCATCTTCTGGCCGGTGGTGGTCCTGCCGCTCTGGTGGTAGGCGGGATCCCATGGCGTGAGCTGTGTTGATGCGGCCTTGGCTTTGGCTTCCTCTAGGCGTTCGGCCTTGTGCTGTTCGCGCTGTTCTTTCTTCCACGCGATCTCTTCGGCCACAGTCAGGCCCTCTGGAGGCGTGCCGGGCGCCCAGTAGTCTCTGCCGAGGATCGCGTCGACGTCGATCTCCCCGGTGTGGTTCGGGTCGTCGGTCCAGCGCTCCTGGTTCAGCCATGTGGCGGGTGCTGCCGTGTATTGGGGATCCTGGCCTTTACGTTCGTCCGCGTACCTGCGGGCGCCGGCGGCCAGCTCCTCAGCCGTGGCGCCGTTCTTCCGAGCCTTGGAGTAGGAGTTCACCGCGGCTCCCCTACCTACATGCTTGGGGTAGATGGCGTACCAGTCGTTGAAGTCCTCTGCCAGTTGCTTGGCAAGGGCAGCCTTGGACTGGGCTGGTTCCTCCGGAGCAGGAATATCGATCAACATCTGTCCCTGCTTCACTTCTCGCGCCTGCGCGTCAGCTTCGGCGACGGTGATGGAGTGGTGATTATTGTTGTGGTCTTTGATGTGGTGGGAATGGTCTGGTGGGGGCACATGGGTGTCCGGTGATTCGTCCCATATGTCCGGTGTTTCCTCATGGGTGTCCGGTATTTCTTCACTTGTGTCCGGTGTTTCCTGAGAATTGGCGGACATGGGTGTCCGGTCATTGCTTGAATCACTGTTCACGGGTGTCCGGTGATTCAGTTCGTCCGGTTCCAGGAGGGGCACGCGTTCGAGGAGGTCTGACGGGATGGTGAGCCGGTACTCGCTGGCATACCCGCCAGCCTGTCCGCGGCCTTGGGAGTGGCCCTTGAACACGAGCTCCAGCATTCCCGTCTCTTCAAGCTCGGTCTGACCGCGCCGGACGGTCATCTCGCTTGTCCCTAGGACCGCGGCGAGCCGCTTCTGTCCCGGCCGGATCTTGGTCCCGTCCGCGTTGGCGTAGGTGGCCATGGCGAACCCGACGAGCTTCACGCTCGGCACGCTGACGCGGATGCGGCGCAGGATGCGTTCCCACTCGAACCTTCCAATGGGTTCGCGGGTGAAGTCGCGGTCCTGGTCCAATGCGTGCACCTCCTCTTTCGGGTCTATGGGGATTGTGTTCAGCGGGCGGAAACGGACGGCCGGGCTAGCTCACCAGCGGCCTCTGCGGCCCGTGCTAGCTTGCGGCGGAGGAAGTCGAGACCCGCCGGCCGAACCATGGTTGTCGCTGTCGGCACCAGTTCGTTCTTGCGGTTCCGGTAGCTGCCAAGCTTGACCTCGAAGTGGTGCGCGTACTTCTGATACGGCAGGTTGTTCCCCTGGAGGATGCCGAGGCGGCGCAGCTCGCGGTACAAGATGTTGGGCCCGTAGCCGAGTGACTTCGCTGAGGCCTGCATCGAATACAGGCCATCGGTGGCCATAAGGGCCTCATAGGCCTCCACCTTGGGTGTGGCCGCCTCCAGTTGCTCGTGCGTGTCCGCAAGCTGCCGGAGCGCGTCAGCGAAGCTCTGGGGCAGCTCATAGGCCGGGCCAGCGGTGTACGTTCCCGTCCTGCGGAGCACCGGCAGGACCTCCCCCGTGATCCACCGGCGGAACTTCACGGCCTCCGGCTTATCGGAGCGGATGACCACCTCGTACATTCCGGCCTCGTTCACGATGCTGGCCGTCTGCTTGCGGCCCATGGAGTCGATGACCTCAGCCTGGCTTAGGGCATCGGCGTCGATCCGCTGGGAGATCATCGTGGCGTTCCGGAGGCCCAGGACAGTGCAGAGGTCCGCGAGGACAAACCAAGGCTCCCCGTCCATCTCGAGGGTGCGGACGTCGTGGCCGGCGTAGACGAACTGCTGAAGGGCGCTCACGGTGCGACCATCCCCGTCAGGACGAGGCGGATAGCGCCCGGTCCTTTGAATCGCGGGTTCTGGGCTGTCCGGACGGCCGTGGCGACGAGCTCTGGGAAGGGCAAGAGGTCGCGGCATCCAAAGACCGTGTTGGCGATCTGGCTGATACCCCATTCAGGGCGGAGGGAGTTGATCAGGCCGAACAGGTTCTGCCAGTGGTGGCGCTCCAGAGCCGGGTCCGTGGCTGTGGCGAACGGGTTCTGGGTGTTGTCGTCCATTTCGTAGTCTCCCTGCTCCGGTGCGGTGAGTTCGTAGTCGTTCTGGCCGTCAACGTTGGCCAGGAGGCGGGCACCGTCGTAGTGGACGGGCGTTCCGGCGGGGAGGCTGGCGCCGCGGGTGTTCTGGGCTACGCCGGGGACGGGCTGGAAGGTCAGCCGGCGGGTCGTGCGGGCGTTCACCGGGTCACCGTCTTTGCGGTGGCAATGAGGCGGGCGAAGTCGTTGCCGCGCTGCGTGTAGACGAGGCCCGGGCGGGTCGGTGCTGGCCGGTTGATGGTCCGGGGTGCATACTGGTTCTTGAACATTTTTCGGATTCCTTCTGCTGGTTGGTTTTCGATGGACGGTCCTGCAGGGTGGTGCCTGCGGGGCCGTTTTCTTTTTGCGCTCAGGCCGCGCCATTCGCGTCGGCGCGGGATTCTTCCCAAGCGAGGACATCGGAGAGGCGAAACCGGACGTACTTCCCGATCGCCATCCCCCGCGGCCCCGTTCCCTTGACCCGCCACTGCCGGACGGTTGCCAGGGAGACGCCGCAGCGGTCCGCAAGATCCTGCATGGTCAGGTGCCGCTCGGCGGCGTCATGGCCTGCGCGGAGCTGGATAGTGGCCATCTTTGCTCTCCTCCTCGTTAGCTATAGGTAAACAATTGGCTTGTTGTTTATCTGCATCTAACTATCACTATATTGTTGGCGCTTGTCAAGCCTCAACGCTTCAGTGATACTTGGGTTAGAAATTCATAAACAACAAGGAGTCGACTATGGCCGAGCCAAAGCGGTTGGAAGCAGTAATTGGGGAGAACATCAGGCGATTCCGCGGCGAGATGTCACAGGCAGAGCTTGGAGAGAAAGTAGGCGAGCTTCTGGGCGGAGCCTGGTCTCGGTCGACTGTTTCGCAGGCCGAGTCAGGCAAGAGAGCTTTTGTTGCCGCCGAGATTGTGGCGCTGGCCCAGATCTTCAACCGCAGCATTCCCGAGATGTACCGGCGCTATGACTTCGGGAACGTCGTCATCTCTGATTCGTTTGTGATGTCACGGACCGACATGCTCCGCCACACCATGGCGATGGATCCCAGCGCGCTGTCCCAGCTCATTTTCACTGCAGCGGACAAGCTTGACGAGGCGCGCAACATAACCCGGCGCGCCATTGAGGACCTCGGCAACGCCGAACAGCAGCAAGAGTGGGCACTCGACATACTGACCCATGCCGGCAGAAACGAAGTTGTCGAGGATGATCCCAATGCCTAGGCCGCCGCTCCCCATCGGCTCATGGGGGAAGATCAAGCGCACCGAGCTGGGCAAGGGCCGGTGGGTGGCCAAGGCCAGGGTCCGGGACTTGGACGGCGTGACCCGACTGGTGGAGCGTAACGGCCGCACCGGCGCCGAAGCCGAGCGGAACCTCAATGCGCACCTTGCAGAGCGCACAGCGCCGTCCGTGGAGGACCTGACGCCCGAGAGCCGACTCACGGACCTCTGGGAGGCCTACGAGGCGCACCTGCTCGAGGAAGGCCGCGCCATCCGGACCATGGAGCGCTACCGGTACGCGTCCGGCTACGTCATCAAGGGCCTGGGCGGCTACAAGATCCGCGAAGCCACCACCCAGCGCCTGGACGGCTTCGTGAAGGCTCTGAAGGCCAACCACGGGCTCTCCGTTGCCAAGTCTGCCCGCGTCATCCTCAGCGGCATGTTTGGCCTCGCTGTACGGTACGGGGCGGCGACCTCAAACCCCGTCCGCGACGTCGGCACGATCAAGATGGAATCCAAGCCTGCCCGGGCCCTCACCGTGGACCAACTGCGTGGGGTGATTGATGCCCTCCGGAATTCCCCCGTCAAGCTAAACCCGGCCAACAAGGTCACACCCAACCAGACCATCAGTGAATACTGCTCACACGCCGATCTGACCGATGTGGTGATCATGTTCGCCGCCACGGGAGCCCGCATCTCCGAAGTGCTCGGGATCCGCTGGAAGGACATCGACCTCGCTGCCAAGACGGTGACCATATCCGGCAAAGTCAACCGCGTGCCGGGCGGCGGCATGATCCGCGAGAGCTTCACGAAAACCAAGTCGGGCGCCAGGACACTGCCGCTCCCCGACTTTGCCGTTTCGATGCTGATGGGCCGGCAGGTCGCCGCTGTGGCCAACATCAATGACGTGATCTTTCCGTCCACGACCGGTGCCCTCCGTGACCCGTCTGCAGTCAGCAAGCAATGGCGACGAGTACGTGCCGCGCTAAAGCTCGACTGGGTCACGTCCCACACCTTCCGCAAGACTGTTGCCACTCTCATTGACGCCCAAGGGCTCTCCGCCCGCATCGGAGCGGACCAGCTCGGCCACGCTCAGGTGTCGATGACCCAAGACGTGTACATGGGGCGCAAGGTTGTGCACTCGGAGGTCGCCGACGTTCTTGATCGGGTCGTGCAGTGAACTACGAGAACCCAAACGGAGACACTCCGGCCGACGAGAACCCATCAGATGATCCACTCCCCCACCAGTACGGTCTAGGAGCCGCAGGAAAGGGGACGTTAGCGTCCGCCGTCGCTTTTCTCAGTGTCGTCTATCCGGCGGCGGCGATACCCCTGGCTGGGGTAGGAGCGGCCCTTCAAGCCGTGGGTGAACGACTCAATACCCTGCAACAGGTCCGTACGTCCGAAGTCTTGGCGGCGGCCAGCAAAGAGAGTGCGCTGTCGCCGGAGGAAGTCGTTCGCGAGCTAATCGAGCGCGATGACCTGGTCCTGCTAGCTGCGGAAGCCATCGATGCCGCCAGGAGGTCCCGATTGCCCGGGAAGGCTGCCACGCTAGGCCAGTCTCTGGGAGCGATCCTCGCCGATGACGCTCTGCTCGATCTGGAGAGCGTCTGGCTCAGAATTGTTTCTGTCGTCGAGCCGCCGCACATCCGCATTCTGGGCCTGTTCCTGGAGCACCCCGCGCCCAGGGGAACTGGATCCACGCTGTGGCGCACGGGGCCCGTCATGAAAGTGTCAGATGTCGGCGAGGGACTCGGGCTCGACGAAGCCGTTCTTCCGCTGATTCAGGACCTCATCCGGGCTGGCTTGTTGATGGACCCCGTCGAAGAGGGAGTGGGCACAGAGGCAGGTACGTTTGTGATTGCGGATGCCTTCAGCCAGTCCCTAAAGGCCACGCCGCTTGGGGTGCAGCTTTTCGAGCGTCTTTCTTCCGCCGCGGTGGAATCGAATTAGTTGGGTTTCCGTTGGGTGGGCACCCTCTAACAGGGTCGGGCACCTCGACGGAGCTGGATGCAAAAAACCCCCAATTCCCTGTATTTGCAAGGAATTGGGGGTCTCCACTCTTCGCTAAAAGAGTGGGCCCTGTGGGGATCGAACCCACGACCCACGGATTAAAAGTCCGATGCTCTACCAACTGAGCTAAAGGCCCAAACTGTCTGCTGGAATGCGGGCTTCAACAGCCTGCAAACGCGAAACAGTTCCCGTCCATTTCTGGACGTTTAATACTGTACCCCAGACGGTGGCGACTTCAGGACGGCGCCCCGCCGCCGCCGTCGAACGTGTCTTTGCCGGGAGGCGGCGAGGCTTTGGCGCTGTGGTTGGAGGCCAGCCGGGCGCTGCAGAGGACGCTCGATTCCGGTTCCCTGCAGGAGTAGCGTGGGACCATGAGCCAGAATGCAGGAACCAGCGGCCCGGGCGGGGCGGAGCGGCACCACAAACCGAAGCCTTTTGCGCCCATTGATTTCGAACCTTTCGCAGGCGGCGCCGACCCGGCGCGTGTCTCGGAAGCCGCGCACCTGGCCGCCCAGGCCCTGGTGCGCCACGGGCGGGACAGCGATGATCCCGTCATCACCAAACGGCTGGTTAAGCTGGCCGACGAGCAGGGGCTTGAGGCAATAGCGGAAATGTGGGCTGAAAGCCCGGCACGCTCGCTGCCCGGCGCGCTGTGGCGGCTGTATGCCCTCCGCGCGGCAACGGTGCAGGATCCCGAGCGCATCTCCGTATATTTCAAGGCGGGCAAGGACACCGCCCAGGTCTCCAACGTGGTGGCCGGTGCGGCAGAGCCGCCTGGCGCCGATGAAATGAAGAACATGGCGGACGCCATCCTGTCCGGAGCCTTCGACGGCGACTTCGACGTTGCGCTGGAGCGGTCCGCCGCGTTCTGCCGCGTGGTGGCGCTCGGCCAGGCCACGCTGGCGGACGGCGCGGAGCACTCGAACGAGAGCCACGCGCGCAAGCTGACGCGCAACTCCCACCTTCTCGTGAAGACCGCAGAGGACCTGGAACACGCTGCCAATGCCTGGCGGCTGGGTGAGCTTGACTGACCCATCAGCCCCGATCTGTCAATGTTGACTTGGCCCAGCCAAAGTAGAACACTGAAATAGGTGCCGAACCGCGAAACCCCCGGGCTTCAACATTTAGCCGCCTAGAGCGGCCTACCGCCGAGAGGCGTATCCGGTTCGGCACCATTTTTATGCCCCAACGCAGGTGCCGGTAAAGTACTGACTAGCTGCGGCTCGGACGTCAAGTCAAAGACTCCCGCGGCGTCCCGCCCTGACGATCCTCCGGAGACCGGTACTCATGAAGCTGCGCCTTTTTCCCCAGGAACCCGCAGGCCTGAACCTTCTTTCGCAGCTGGCCCGGCAGATCGTCTTTGCCAGCGCCACCATGGCGGAAATCCTGGGCGCACCGGCCACCGAACACAACCGGCTGGTGGAGGACATGCACAACCACGAGGCAAAGTCGGCCGAGCTGCACTTCGCCCTCCTGACCCATATGCGCACCAGCTTCGTGAATCCCCTCCCCCGCGAGGACATGTACGCCCTGTCGCAGAGCCTGAACGAAGCCATTGAAAAGCTGGACGCCGCGGCCGAGCTGGTGGCGCTGTACAACCTGGACCGGCTGCCGAAGCGCGCCGCCGACCAGTTGGAGATCATCAGCCGCCAGGCCGAGCTTACGGCTGACGCCATGCGCCGGCTGAACAACCTGGACGACCTTGAGGACTACTGGATCGAGGTCCTGCGCCTGGCCAAGCGGGCCGAACGCACGCACCGCGTGTGGGTCGCGGACATGCTCAAGGACATGAAGTCAGCCCAGTATGCCCGCAACCGGGACATCGCCAACCAGCTGGTGGACGTCACCAAGGACATGCGCCGGATCGCAACCCTGGTGGGCAGCATCATCGTCAAGGAATCCTGAGGTGACGCTGTTCATCTTCGCCCTGGTGGTGCTCCTCACCGCGGCATTTTCCTTCATCAACGGTTTCCGCGACGTGTCCACATCGGTGGCCCTGGCCGTGCGCACACGCGCCCTGACCCCCACCGTGGCAGTACTGCTGGCCGCCCTTTTCAACCTCATCGGCGCCCTGTTGAGCGCCGGACTGGCCGTGGCCATCAGCCAGAACTGGGTTGCCCTCCCGCGGGGGGACAGCGGCCTGACCATCATCGCCGCCGGCGTTGCCAGCGCGTGCGCCTGGGGCATTTTCCTGTGGTGGCGGGGCGTCCCGTCCTCCTCCACGCATGCCCTGGTGGGTGGACTGGCGGGGGCCGGAACCGCCAGCGTGGTGGTGGGCGGCAATTCGGTGGGCGGCGTGGACCAGTCGCTCCTGTTCCAGGTGGTCCTCCCCCTGGTCCTCTCGCCTGTTGTTGCCTTCGTCGCCGCCTACCTGCTGGTGTTTCCCGTCACCTGGGCTGCGCGCTACACCCAGCCGAGCGTGGTCAACAAACGGTTCCGGTCCGCCCAGGCCATCGCCGCCGGCGCCGTGGCCTTTGGCCACGGCCTCCAGGACGGCCAGCGGGTCAGCGCCGTATTCATCCTGGCCCTGCTGGCGGCCGGCTATTCCGACGGCGGCTCGCTTCCCCTGTGGGTGGCGGTGCTGTCCGCGGCAACGATCACGGCGGGCACACTGTTTGGCGGCTGGCGCATCTCGCACACCATTGGCTACCGGCTCACCCGGATCGATCCCCTGCGCGGAGTGGTGGCCCAGGGCTTCAGTGCGCTCCTGCTGTTTATTGGCGCCATCGGACTGCACTGGCCCGTGTCCACCACCCACACGGTCACGTCCTCAGTGCTGGGCGCCGGGGAAAACCAGCAGTTCGCCACCATCCACCGCAAACTGGTAACCCGGATCCTGTCGCTGTGGGTCCTGACGCCGGCAGCCACGGCCGCGGGGGCCTTCGTCCTCGAACTGGCGCTCTCCCCGCTAATCGGCATCTGAAACCCGCGTTAAACATCGATTGCTCCGTAGCTGCCCTTCTGGGCGTTCAAAAGGGCAGTTACGGAGCAATCGATGGCTTGTGTGTTATCCGAAGCGGCCGGAGACGTAGTCCTCGGTGGCCTTCTGGCTCGGGTTGTTGAAGATGGTGCTGGTCTCGGCGAACTCGATCAGCTTGCCCGGCTTGCCGGTGCCGGCGATGTTGAAGAACGCCGTCTTGTCCGAGACGCGGGCGGCCTGCTGCATGTTGTGGGTCACGATCACCACTGTGTACTGGTCCTTGAGCTCGTTGATGAGGTCCTCAACGGCCAGGGTGGAGATCGGGTCCAGCGCGGAACACGGCTCATCCATGAGGATCACCTGCGGCTCCACGGCAATGGCGCGGGCAATGCAGAGACGCTGCTGCTGGCCGCCGGACAGTCCCGAACCGGGCTTCTCCAGGCGGTCCTTGACCTCGTTCCAGAGGTTGGCGCCCTGGAGTGAGCGCTCCACCAGGGCATCTGCCTCGCCCTTGGAGATCTTCTGGTTGTTCAGTTTCACGCCGGCCAGGACGTTGTCCCGGATGGACATGGTGGGGAACGGGTTGGGCCGCTGGAACACCATGCCGATCTGGGAGCGCACCGTCACCGGGTCCACGCCGGGTCCGTACAGGTTGTCGCCGTCGAGCAGCACCTCACCCTCGACGCGGGCGCCCGGCAGCACCTCGTGCATGCGGTTCAGCGTGCGCAGGAAGGTGGATTTGCCGCAGCCCGAGGGGCCAATGAACGCGGTAACGGACTTGGCCTCGATGTTGATGCTGACGTCCTCAACGGCCAGGAAATTGCCGTAGTACACGTTCAGGTCTTTGACGTCGATGCGCTTGGACATGATGTTCCTTAACTTGCTGGTATGAAATGAAGTCTAATTCCCGGCTTCCCGAGCCGAAATACGATCCGGTATGGCCGGGGACGCCTAGCGGCCGGTCTTCGGTGCGAAGACCCGGGCGATCAGGCGGGCGCCGAGGTTGAGCAGCATCACCAGGATGATGAGGACCAGGGCGGCACCCCACGCCCGCTGCGACGACGGGTCGGGGTTGGACGGGGAGGTGGGGTTCAGGATCTGCGTGTAGATGAACGTCGGCAGCGAGGCCATCCACCCACCGAACACGTTGTTGTTGATGCTCGTCGCAAACCCTGCGGTCACCAGGATCGGTGCAGTCTCACCGATCACCCGGGCGATCGCCAGGGTGACGCCGGACGCAATGCCGGAGATCGCCGTCGGGATGACCACCTTGAGGATGGTCCGCCACTTGCGGACGCCCAGCGCGTAGGCGGCCTCGCGGAGCTCGTTGGGGACAATCTTCAGCATTTCCTCGCTGGAGCGGACCACCACCGGGATCATCAGCACGGACAGCGCGACGGCGGCGACGGCGCCGGTCTTGGTGCCGGGCCCCACCACCGCGAAGAAGAACGCGGCGGCAAAGAGTCCTGCGACGATGGACGGGATGCCGGTCATGACGTCCACGAAGAACGTAATGGCGCGGGCCAGCGGGCGGTCGTTGCCGTATTCGACGAGGTAAACCGCCGTCAGCAGGCCCACCGGAACGGAGATGACGGTGGCCAGCAGGGTGATCTGCACGGTGCCGATGAGGGCGTGGTAAATGCCGCCGATGACGGGTCCGGTGCCTTCCGCGGCCCGGTTGTCGAACACCCCGGTGACGCCATTCATCGACGTGCCGAGGAAGCCGGGGTTGAGCAGGCCGGGAACGCCGTTGACCACGACGGTCCAGATGACGGAGATCAGCGGGAGCAGCGCCACGAGGAAGGCGCCGACCACGAGGCAGGTTGCCAGCTTGTCCTTGGCCTTGCGCGCACCCTCAACGGCGGCACTCCATCCGACGAGTCCAGCGGCGAACAGGATGGCGGAGACAACTCCCCAGCCGAAGGCGTTGAATCCGATCAGGGCAAGGATGGCAGCCCCGAGGACCAGCGCGACGCCCAGGACCACGTAGGGGGCGTACTTGGGCAACTGGCCCTTCGTCAGGGCGGACCGCTTGCGGACCGGGGTCAGGGTGGAGGTCATTTAGTTGGCTCCCGAGAATTCTTTGTGCCGGCTGATGATCCACCGGGCGATCATGTTGACGGCGAGGGTGATCACGAACAGGACCAGGCCCGCGGCGATCAGCATGCTCACCTTGAGGCCGCTGGCCTCCGGGAAGTTCAGGGCGATCTCGGCGGCGATGGTCTGGTTGCCGGACTGGATCAGGCTGGCCGTGAGCGCACCGGAGGACAGCACCAGCGCCACGGCCATGGTTTCACCCAGGGCGCGGCCGAGGCCCAGCATGACGGCGCTGATGATGCCCGGCCGGGCGAAGGGCAGTACCGACATCTTGATCATTTCCCAGCGCGTGGCGCCCAGCGCGAGGGCTGCTTCCTCGTGCAGCTTGGGGGTCTGGAGGAAGATCTCGCGGGACAGCGAGGTGATGATGGGGATCACCATGACGGACAGCACGATGCCGGCGGTCAGGATGGTCTTGCCCGTGGCGGAGGCCGGACCGTGGAAGATGGGCAGCCAGCCCATGTTCGCGGCGAGCCAGCCGTAAGCGGGCGAAATCTGCGGGGCCAGGAAGGCGGCGCCCCAGGCACCGTAGATGACGGAGGGGATCGCGGCGAGCAGGTCGATCACGTAGCCGAGCCCCGAGGCCAGGCCGCGCGGGGCGAAGTGCGAGATGAAGAGCGCGACGCCGATGGACACCGGCGTGGCGATGGCCAGGGCGATGATGGCCGCGATGAGGGTACCGACGACGATCGGCCAGATGTACGCAAAGAAGCCCTCGCCGCCCTGGATGTCCGCGGCCGGCGCGGTGAAGGCGGGAATCGCCTGGATGACGAGGAAGAGAGCCACGCCGAACAGTACGGCAAGGATCAGGCAGCCTGCTGCGAGGGCCGCTCCGGAGAAGACTTTGTCCCCGGCGCGGCCGGCGCCTCGGGAACTGGTCAGGGAGGTGGTGGTCATACCCGGCCCTTCGGTGTTGGTGATGCGTCAGAGGTGGATCGTGCTGAAACCGCGGGTTACACGGCTAAGTTCCCCGCCCTGCCTGGCGGCTGGGCGGGGAACTTCGGCGTTCAGGACAAGACGTTACGACTTGACCTTGATGGATTCGATGGACTTGACGGCCTTCGCGGCCAGGGCGGCGGAGATCGGAGCCGACTTGGCGGACTCGGCGGCAGCCTTCTGGCCCTCTTCGGAAACTACGTAGTTCTCGAAAGCCTTGACCAGGTCGACGGTTTCCTGCTTGTCGTAGGTGGAGCAGACGATGTGGTAGGAAACCAGGACCACCGGGTACGCGCCGGCTTCGGTGGTGGTGCGGTCAAGCTTGATGGCACCGTCGGTGTCGGCGCGGCCTTCAACTGCCTTGCCGGCGTCGACTGCCTTGGACGCGGCTTCCGGGGAGATCTTGACGAACTCGGAACCGACCTTGATCTGGGCGATGCCCAGCTTGCCGCCAACGGCGGAGTCGTCGGCGTAGGTCACGGCACCGGGGGTGTCGGTAACGGTCTTGACGACGCCGGACGTGCCCTTGGCGTTCTCGCCCTTGAGGGATGCAGGCCAGATGCCGTCGGCCTTGTCCTTCCAGACATCGGGAGCCGTAGCGGAGAGGTACTCGGTGAAGTTCTTGGTGGTGCCTGAGTCGTCAGAGCGGCTCACCGGGGTGACGGCGAGGTCCGGGAGCTTGGCGTCCGGGTTCAGGGCGGCAATGGCGGGGTCGTTCCACTTGGCGATTTCGCCACGGAAGATCTTGGCCGCGGTGGGGGCGTCCAGCTTCAGCTCGGTGATGTCCGGCAGGTTGAACGCAATGGCGATCGGCGAGATGTAGACGGGGATCTCGATGGCACCCTCGGGGCCGCACACCTTCTTGGCGGAAGCCAGTTCCTCATCCTTCAGGTAGGCGTCGGAGCCGGCGAACTGTGCCGAACCGTCGAGGATGGCCTTGCGCCCGGCGCCGGAGCCGTCCGGGGAGTACTGTACGGTGGCGCCCTGGTTGGCGGAGGCGAAGTTGGTCTTCCAGACGTCCATGGCCGCGCCCTGCGCGGAGGAGCCGATGCCGGTCAGGGTGCCGGTGACCTTGGTGCCGGCGGCGGAGGCGCTGCCTGCCGGGGCGGCGTTCGTGGCATTGTCTGAACCACAGGCGGTGAGCGCGAGTGCGCCAGCGGCGATAACAGCGATTGCCGCGTGGCGGCTGAAGCGGAGTGCCTTCACTGGGTGTACCCCTTCCAGGGTTTCTGATGCGGTGCGGACCGGAGACGTCCGAACGTGAGATGCGTACTTTTTGTACCTTCACTGAAGTTAAGGGCCGCAGGTAACAAGTTTTGGGGTGCGAGATGAACGGATGGTTAACGACGGCGGGCCATTGGCTTACAGATGCTGGGTTGCCATTGCGTTAGGTGCGCCACAGCCGTAGTGGTTTCGTCACACTCTTAACAGCGTTAACAACCGCCCCACGTGGCACGATGGGGCTCATGGAAACTTCAGGGCCGCTGGAGGCACACCGGTTGGGCGAGGGTCGGCTGGACGCCGACGTGGACCTGTACCGCAGGCTGAGTTCGGACATCACCGCCGGCGTCGCTGTGGTTTCCACCCGGCTGCGGAACAGGGACTACGCCGCCACGGTCAGCGCCTTCCTGTCGGTTTCCTACGACCCGCCCACCATGCTGGTCAGTCTGTACGCGGAGTCCCGTATCGGCGAGGCCGTGGAGGAGGCGGGCACCTGGGCCCTGAGCGTTCTCTCCGGCAAGCACGAGCGCACGGCGACGTGGCTGGCCAGTCCGGGGACACCTCTGCACGGGCTGCTGGCGCAGGTCCCGTTCCGCCGCGGACCGGCCACAGGAGCCGCGGTTATCGACGGCTGCCTCGCCTACTTCGAGCTGCGGACCGTTTCGGTCCATTCTGCCGCGACCCACCTGCTGGTTGTGGGCGAGGTGCTGGCCATGGGCAGCAGCGCGGAACTGTCCGAGGCCCCGGACCCGCTGGTGCACTTCGGTTCGGAGTTCCGCCGGCTGGCACCGTAAATACTCAATGGCACGCGTAGCCACTGGCACGGCAAAAGGGTGCGTTCCACCGGGACTGACCGGCAGAACGCACCCAGCGCCTTTCGTGGGGTGTCGGTTTACTCGAGGTGCAACGGCTGTGCCGGGCGGCTGGCCGTGGCAGGCCGCCTGTCCCGGAGGAACCACGCCAGCAGCACCGTCCCCAGGACGGCGATGGCGGTGGAGACCATGGCCAGTCCCGGAACCGCCGGGAGGACAAGGAAGACGACGGCGGCTGCCACGGCCAGGGCGATGACGGTGGTCCTGGGCTGCTTCATGGAGACAATGGCCTGGACCAGCACGGCGCCGAGGACCGCGGGCAGCACATACAGGCGGGTCACATTCATGACGGCAGGCGGAATAACGCTGATGAGCCAGCTCCCCAGCAGCCCCACGAAGAGGACCAGTGAGGCCAGGTGTACGGCGGCCGCACCGCAGATGGCGACGACGGAGGCCAGCTGGCCGCGGCGGGTTCCGGGCTTGGCGCCGATGTTGGTCTGCGCGATCAGGGCGGCTGGCAGCAGCTTGTTGGAGATGTTGCCGATCATGAAGGCCTGGTACATGGCGGCCGGTCCAAGGATGGGGTAGTACGTCAGCGGCTCGACGATCCAGATGATCCCAAAGGTGGCGGCGACGGCGGCGAAGGCGATCCAGAGCTGCGCCGGCGCAATGTCCAGTCCGCCGGCGAAGACGAGGTACAGGGGGCCGGCGACGGAGACCAGCAGGCCCGCGATCATGGTGGTGCGTCCCCAACGCGAGGTGGTGCGGTCAAACTCGGCCATGGCTTGGTCCGTGGCGGCTGGTGCGGTGCTGGTGGCGGTCATAACTGGATTCCTGTCCGGTATTAAGGGGATCTGGGTTGGTCCGGTTCGGGTTCTAACGGGTCGCGCTGAGGCGGACGCGCGGCTCAGGCGCCGGACGTGAAAAGTGCGGCGGCGAGGGCGGCGACGATCGAGATGCCCAGGCCCCACTCCCGCAGCCAGCTCCTGTCGAGTGCCTTGGCCAGCAGCAGGGACAGCGCCATCACGGCGGCGGACACGGCAAAGGTGACCACGTGGGTACCGGACTTTGGCAGCTCCGTGAAGCCCAGGCACGCGAACGCGCCGATAAGGGCCGCCGCGGGGACAATGGCCATGGCCGCCGGGTTGATCGCGCGGACCTTGGCGTCGCCGCGGCGGAGCAACGGGGTGAGGATCAGCGTGGCGATCATCCACATGGCTCCGCCGATGCTCATGGCAAAGAACGCCACCGCGAAAACGCTTTGGGTGTAGCTCTCGTCGCCGAGCTTGGCTCCCAGGGTGCCGGCAGCGATGCCGGCCGCCGAGACGTCGTAGGCGGCTGAGCCGATCAGTCCGATCCTGGATAGCACGGCGGGTGCGCCGAAGAGTGCCAGCAGCGCGATGGCCACGAGCGCGACGGCGAGTGAGGGGCCGATCGCCGAGACAGCACCGGACCGGAACGACGTCCTGATGTCCCCTGGTGTCATCTGCACCGAGGGTGCTGCCCGGCGCACTGCCCTGAGGAAGATCAGCGACTGGATCACGATGACGCCGAAGACGCCTGCCACGCAGAGCCAGAGGACGGGGGCATTGGCGATTGCAAGGATGTCCGTGGAGCCGGTGGGTGCCAGGGATGCGTGCATGGGAGCCTCCTGATTGTGGCCCGCTGTGGGCCGGCGATGCTGATGCCGCGGGCAGGACCGCTGCGTTGCGGAATCTGTTCCTCCGACCGGATCGGCCAGCAGGTTAGGAATACTGTCCGGGAGACCGGTCCGGGACGGCAAGGGATGGCGGAATCGGCCAAAGTTCTGGCCGGATCAGTCATGCCGCGGATTCATTTGCTGATGCCTTCCGCTCCCGCTTCCGGTCCACCACACTTCAGGGAAGAACAACTGTGCAGGGTACAACCGCGCAGTCTTCAACCGCCGCCCGAAGGAGCACCATGTCTGACGCCATCAGCGAACTTTCCGCCGTCGAGCTCACCGCCGCCATCCGGAACAGGGAAATCTCGGCGAGGGAGGCCCTTGACTGCCACCTCGAACGCATTGCCGTTGTGAATCCCCGGCTCAACGCGGTGGTGACCCTCGACGCCGAGGGCGCAGCCAAGCGGGCAGCCCGCGCCGACGAACTCACTGCCTCCGGCGCCGAGCTGCCGCCCCTGCACGGCCTGCCCCTGACCCACAAGGACACCAACAACACCGCCGGCATGCGCACCACCCAGGGCTCGGTGGTGTTGAAGGACTTCGTGCCGGCCAGGGACGACCTGATCATCGCCCGGCTCAAGGCGGCCGGCGTGATCAGCACGGGAAAGACGAACGTTCCCGAGTTCGGGGCAGGCTCCCACACGTTCAACGAGCTCTTCGGCACCACTACCAATCCTTATGCGCCCGCGCTTAGCTCAGGCGGAAGCAGCGGCGGCGTGGCCGCCGTCGTCGGATCCCGCGTGCAGGCAATGGGTGACGGCAGCGATATGGGTGGCTCGCTGCGGATCCCCGCGTCCTTCTGCAACATCGTCGGATTCCGGCCGTCCCAGGCCGTCATTCCGATGCCGTCCGATCTCAACGCCTGGTCCTGGCTGGGACGGACCGGCCCGATGGCGCGCACTGTGGATGACATCGCACTGTTCATGTCCGTCACCGCTGGACGGGATCCGCGCGTGCCGCACCCACAGGTGATCGATCCGGCCGATTTCCGGGCCGGGCTTGGGACCGACATGCGCGGCATCCGGATCGGCTGGTCCCGGGACTTTGGCATCGGGGTTCCGGTTGAACCGGAAATCGCCGACCACCTGGAACGCCAACTCGCAGTGTTTGAGGAACTGGGAGCAGTGGTGGAGGAGGCGTGCCCGGATTTCAGCGAGGCGGATCTGGTGTTCGGCAACACGCGCGCACTGGATTTCGCCGCCGGGCTGGGCGGGCTGGTCGCCGAATCAGGCGACCTCATCAAGCCGGAGGTGCGGTGGAACGTCGCCAAGGGTCTGGCCCTCACAGCCGAGGACATCATTGCCACCGACGCTGCCCGCACCCGGCTGGAACACAAAGTGCAGGACTTCTTCACGCGCTACGACATCTTTGCCAGCCCGTGTGCGCAGGTCCTGCCGTTCGATGCGTCGCTGCGCTACCCGCAGGAGGTGGCCGGCGTGGCCTCGGAAACCTACCTGGACTGGATGCGGTCGGCGTGCCTGCTCTCCGCCACCGGCCTGCCGGTGCTGAGCCTGCCTGCCGGGTTCAGCAGCTCGGGCCTGCCCATCGGGCTGCAACTGGCCTCCAACCACTACACCGATGTGCAGCTGCTGCGCTGGGCAAGGGCGTTCGAGCAGCAGACGCACTACGCCGCCGTCGCTCCCAAACTGGGGGGCCTCAACCAGCCCGCATGATGCGTCCGCCGCGCTTGCGCGCATCCAGCAGCACGGACACGTCCACGCCGGCGGCCTGTGCCGCCCAGTCGGAAGCAGTTATCAGGCGGTACAGGGACGGCAGGTCGGGCACGGTCACGTCCGCCACGATCTGGTAGCCACCGGCGAGCGCTGCCGCATAGCGCACCGTGGGCAGCTCGGCCAGGCTCCTGCCGAGCTGTTCCACCTGGTGCGGCGCAGCCCTGATCCACAGCAGCGCCTCGACGGCGAGCCCCAGGGCAGCGGGTTCCACCACCACGCGGGGCTGGACCTGGTTGTTGGCAAGCAGCCATTCGCAGCGCCGGCGGGCTGTTGCTTCCGAGACCCCGACCCGCCGTGCCAGGGCCTCGAAACTGATGCGTCCATCCGCGCAGAGGGCTTCCACGAGCTCGGTGTCCTGCCGGCTCAGGGCCTGCCTGACTGCGAAAACACCCGCATCTGAAGCAACCGGCGAGCGCAGCGCGTCGGCCTGCTCGGCCGTGAGCATCTCGGGCCGCCAGCCCTGGATGGTCCGGAAATACCGCAGCACCGGATAACTCACGGAGTGCCGCAGGCCGATTGTGGAGGGCAGTTCGTCGGAGAGGATGTCCCCCATCCGGTCAGGATTGGTGAGGATCTCGGCCACGCAGTCCCCATTGCCTGTGACGGTATAGACGAACGTGGTGTCAGAGCGCTGCGCCAGTGATTGGGCAGCGGCGCGGGCCGTGCCCGGGGTGCAGCGCATTTCCACCAGCATCGACGCCGGATGCGGCCGGACGGCGGCGATGGCGACGGCGCCGGATTCCAGGAGCTGCGCCCCGCGCCGGGCGACGGTGCGCTCCGGCTCGCCGAGGACGGCGGCCATCTTCCGCCACGGGCAGCGGGGATCCAGCTGCAGGGCAGCCACAATCTGGCGCTCCAGTGAATCGAGCAGGATCATTCGCACTCCGTCATCCGCAAAACAGGCCCTCCGCCAGGGCTCCATTCCAGCATGGAGCAGGCGGGGCCCCGCCCCCACCCTGTCCGTGTCATCGAACCGGCGCCGCTGTCCGGGGGACGGAGCGAAGGCGGGCGAGCAGCGTCGCGGCGAGGAACGCCGTCGTAATTTCCAGGACGACGATTGCCAGCAGGCCTTCGGCCCCCGGCGCCAACAAGCCGGACGAGCCGGCTCCCGGCACCGGCAACGCGGCCGCCCCGGAATGGGCGTGCCCGGACGATCCTCCCCCGGAGAAGGCGGGGCCGCTGAGCAGCAGGACCGCGTGCACGGCTGTCATGGCCAGGGCGCAGCCCATCACCTGACGCAGGGCACTATCCCGGCCGCCGCGCCACAGGTGCACGGCGCAGGGCAGGCAGACCCCGACCATCCCGAGCATCACGGCGCTCAGCCACGGACTGTGGTGGTTCCCGGCGACCAGCCACAGATGCACCCCGCAGGAAGCGGCGGTCACGGCCGAGACGGCGCGGGAGTGCAGGATATGACGGGACCTGGCGATGGGACCTGTGGACCGGCCCCATCGCTGCAAGGCAGTCACGGCCTGTGCCTAGCCATGGCAGTGGGATCCCGACTGTGCGTTCGGGTTGGCGGGCACGTCCAGGACCGGGCTGCGGTCGAAGAAGCCCTCGGGGCGGAGCTTGAAGCCCACCGTGTCCACCGGCATGATGGGCCAGTCCTCGACGCGCGGGAAGTGTGTGAGTCCGAAGGTGTGCCACACAACGATGTCCTGGCCGTCGATGTCGCGGTCCTGGGCGATGTAGGCGGGAAGGCCCGCGCCGCCGGAGTGCTGGTTGACGAAGTCGCCGGTCGGGTAGCGCTCGTCGTCGGCGTACCGGGTGACCCACAGGTCCTTGGTGGCAAACGCCGCCCGCCGGGCAATGGAGGACCCGGGGTCTGCCATGAGCGTGGGCTGGTTGTGGGAATGCAGCTTGTAGCCCACCGGCTCGCCCAGGCGGTTGCGGGATTCGGGGTTGGAGATGATCCAGGTCCGGCCGGAGCGGGCATCCGCTTCCCGGACGGCCTCCGACTCGCGGGCCAGCACGGTGCGCTTCCGGGAGAACGCGTTGCCGCGCTCGTTGCCCGGGCCCATGGCCTGCCGGACCACGTCCTCTTCCTCCACCCTGTTGGTGAACCCGTCGATGGCCATGTCCAGGCGGGCGCTGAAGATGTGCTGGTGGAACGGGGCCCCCAGGCCGGGGGCGAGCTGGGAGATGTTGTCCGAGCCGCCTTCCGGGAAGGCGGACGTGAAGACGACGCCGGTGGCCTTGGCTTCGAATTCGATGGTGCCGTCGAGGTAGAGGTACCAGTAGAAGCCGTAGTCGTAGTTGCCGATCGTGGCGAAGAAGGAGATCACCATGCGGCGGTTCCGGCGGGTGTAGTTGATCCCGGTCCAGAGGTCGGAGTGCTTGGCCAGGATGCCCCAGTCCTCCTCGTGCATGCAGATGCCGTTGCGGATCTCCCGCGGGTTGCCGAAGGCGTCGCTGATGACCGGGCTGAGGTAGGTGATCTCGCCAAGGCAGTCGCAGCCCAGTTCGAGGGAGTTCGCGTACTGCCCCACGAGGTACTCCCCCGTGTCGAAGTAGTTCTGCCAGGACCGGATCGGGGACGGGTCGCCGTACGGGACCACCATCTCGGCGATCGACGCGCGGTTGATGATGGGCCGGAGCCGGTCCCCGTCCCGGAAGCCGATGTTGTGCAGGACCACGCCCTCCCGGACGTCAAAGCCGACGTCGAGGCTCCACTTCTCCCACTCGATGTGGTTGCCGCCGGTCACGGTGAAGCTGGGGCCTTCGGGCTGGGTGATGCTGATGGGCTTCTGGGTGGTGCGGAGCGGACCCGTGAGCTCGGGATCGGTGTAGTTGCCATGCTCTGCCGGGATTGGCATTGGGCCCAAGTCAATGACCTGGGTGACTTCCTTGCTGACCACGTCGACGTACGCCACGAGCCCGTCCACCGGGTGGGCCCAGGCGCTGTCCTCGGGGAAGTCCTGCACGAAGGCGAGGCCGCGGAGGATGCGGCGACCCTTCTCTTCCGGGTACTCGAACACACCCGCTGACAGCGGCGCCACCCGGACCTTGCTGGCGTCCAGGTTCCGCGCGGCCAGGGCCTCAAGCCACCGCCCGTCCGTGGCCAGCAACTGCTCCACCACCTCGAACTCCTCTTCCAGGACCGGCAGTTCGCCGGTGGCCGCGGTGTCGAGTTCGACGGCGGAGATCACCGTGCCGCTGGTGACCGAGACAGTGACGTCCTGGGGACGGGCGCCGGAGACGTCGTGGATGAAGACCCGGAACCGCCGGTCTTCCGCCTCGCTGGCGGTTTCACGGGCGCGGTCGGATCCGCGTGCCCCGTCGGTTTCTCGGGCAGGGTCCAGAAGGCCCAGGTAGGCAAGGCGCTTCTCCGGGCCAAGGAGGCCCCCGGAACGAAGAATGCCCTGCACCGCGCCGATGTCCGCGGCTGAGGCAAGGCGGAACGGGCTGGCTGTTTCTGTGATGGAGAGCGTCATGGCGGCCTTCGTCCGGGACCCTGGCGGGTCGGATTTTTATTTTCTATAGTTGTAGAGAATAAGCGAACGTAAGATGGCTCACAAGAGTCTGGGCGAAAATATTTACTGGGGAGCGGCCGCGTGCCAAAGATTGTTGACCACGACGAGCGCCGCCTGGAACTCGTCGATGCGACCTGGCGGATCATCGCCCGGATGGGCATTGAAAGCGCCACGATGCGGGAAATTGCCACCGAGGCAGGCTTTGCAAACGGTGCGCTCAAACCCTACTTTCCCACCAAGGACACGCTGCTGACGTTCGCGTTCGGGCACGTCTTCAACCGGACCAACGAGCGCATCGCCGAAGTCACCGCCGGACTGTCGGGACTGGCGGCCCTGCGGGCCTTCTGCGTCGAGGTGCTCCCGCTGGACGAGGAAAGGATCAATGAAGCCCGGATCGTCATCCCCTTCTGGCAGAAGGCCATCAACGATCCCGGCAAAGCGCAGATCCACCGGGAATCCATGCAGCAGTGGCTGGATACGATCCGGCGCCACCTTGCGGAGGCCAGGGACAGCGGGGACGTGAGCACCGCCGTCGACGACGACAGCCTGGCCGGCCAGCTGCTCAACATGCTGCTGGGCGCCCAGATCGCGGCTGCACTGCTTCCCGAGGGCCAGACGGAGCTCGGACTGGACGGGCAGCTCGAGGGCTTCCTTTCCCTGCTGGCCCACTAGCCGGCTCACCCCGCGAGCCTGAAGACCCCCACTCGCTGCGGACCCGCGCGGACCGCAGGAACCGACCCGCAACCAGGAGACCCCGACAGTGACCATCCCGCAGGAAATCGATACACCGGACATCATGATCGACGTCGACATACTCGACCGGAATATCGAGCGGATGGCGTCAGCCGTCCGGGCGCGGGGCCTGAGCCTGCGCCCGCACGCCAAGACCCACAAGGTTCCCGAAATCGCCGCCCGCCAGATCGCAGCCGGAGCCTCCGGGCTGACGGTGGCAACCATCGGCGAGGCTGAAGTGTTCGCAGCTGCCGGAGTGGACAACCTGTTCATCGCCTACCCCCTCTGGATTTCGCCGCACAAAGCCAACCGCCTCCGGCGCCTGTCGCAGACTGCGCAGATCGCCGCCGGCGTGGACTCCGTGGAGGGTGCAACGACGCTGGGATCCGGGCTCGGGAAGGCGGCTGGGAACGTCAGCGTTCTGGTGGAAGTCGACAGCGGCCACCACCGCAGCGGCGTCCACCCGGAATCCGTCGCCCCGGTCGCCGAGGCGGCGGCGCGCGCAGGGCTGAAAGTCGAGGGAGTCTTCACCTTCCCGGGACACAGCTATGCGCCGGGCATGCCCATCGAGGCCGCCAGGCAGGAGCAGCAGGCGCTGAACCAGGCGTCCGAGGTTCTTGCCGCGGCAGGATTCGACGTCACCTGCCGCAGCGGCGGCTCCACGCCGACGGCGATGCTGACCGGGAATTCCGCTGCCACCGAGGTGCGTCCAGGGGTGTATGTCTTTGGCGACGCCCAGCAGCTGGAACTGGGGCGGTGCGCCCTCGAGGACATCGCGCTGACAGTGGCAGCCACCGTGGTCAGCCACCATGCGGCCCCCGCGGACGGACCGGCACGTTTCATCATCGACGCCGGCAGCAAGGTTCTCGGCAGCGACCGGCCCGCGTGGGCAAGCGGCTTCGGGCGGCTGATGGACTATCCCGACGCCCGGATTACCGCACTGTCGGAGCACCACGCAACTGTCGAGTGGCACGGGCCCGATACTGCGCCTGCCATCGGGGACCGGTTGCGCGTCATCCCCAACCACGTGTGCCTTGCGATGAACCTGGTGGACGACGTCGCCGTGGTTCGCGGTGCCGAACTCGTGGACCGCTGGGTGGTGGCAGCCCGGGGCAAGAACAAGTAATCGGCCCGACCGCCTGTGTTCACCAAATCTTTTTTCGCCATGTGTTGAAAAAAGATGACAGGGCCGAATTTGGCCGCTAACCTGAAATGACTGTGTTCCAGGACACAGTGTTGGGGACCCTATTCAGATAGCCGACCGGCGTCAGGAACGTTCATGCCAGCAACCACGCCCCACCCCGCGGACCAGGCCCTCACGTCCAGCGTGGCCACCTCCTTTGACCACTGGAGGCACCTCGTAGCGCAGTCCTTTGTGCCGCTGGCCGCCGAAACGGAGCGGCCCGAGCAATTCCGCGGCCGCATGCGTTCCAGGGTGCTGGACCGCACGTGCATCGTGGAAGTTTCGGCTTCGGGACACAGCGTCCACCGCACACCGGCACTTCTGGCGCAGTCGGACCAGCGCTATTTCAAGCTCAACCTCCAGCTGGAGGGCACCGGGCTCCTCATCCAGGACAACCGCGAGGCCGTGCTCCGTCCCGGCGACCTGGCCATCTACGACACCAACCGCCCGTACACACTGGCGTTCGAAGATGCGGCCCGCATGATGGTGGTCATGTTCCCGCATGAATCCCTGTCGCTGCCGCCGGATTACGTGGGACAGCTGTCGGCCGTCCGTCTGGCCGGCGGGACGGGCCTGGCGGGCATTGTGGGGCCGTTCATCAGGCAGCTCGCCGGCAACCTGGAGGCACTCAGCGGGCCGAGCGGTTCCCGGCTCGCTGCCAACACGCTTGACCTCGTCTCCACCATGCTTCATTCGGAACTGGACCTGGCTGCGGACAGCATGAAGCCGCAAGCGCTGCTGGCCACGTCGGTCCGTGAATACATTGAGGCGAACCTCGCCGACCCGCAGCTGTCGCCGGCCGGCATTGCCGCGGCCCATTTCATTTCCACCCGCCACCTCCACAACGTCTTCCACGAATCCGGCACCACAGTTGCCAGCTGGATCCGGAGCCGCCGGCTCGAGCGCGTCCGCCGGGACCTCAGGGACCCGCTGCACTCGGGCACCTCCGTGGGAGCCGTGGCGGCACGGTGGGGATTCCTGGACGCGGCGCACTTCAGCCGCACCTTCCGGGACGCCTTCGGCGAATCACCCACCGACTGGCGGCGCGGCGCCTAAGCAGCCGGCGCCCAGATCAGCCCAGCCCAGCCCAGCCCTAGATCAAACCCTGGGCGAGCATCGCGTCCGCCACTTTGACAAAGCCGCCGATGTTGGCGCCCAGCACGTAGTTGCCGGGTTCGCCGTACTCATCCGCGGTGGAAGCGCAGCGGTGGTGGATTCCCACCATGATGTCCGTGAGGCGCTGTTCCGTGTGCTCGAAGGACCAGGAGTCCCGGCTCGCGTTCTGCTGCATTTCAAGCGCCGAAGTGGCCACGCCGCCCGCGTTGGCGGCCTTGCCCGGCCCGAACAGCACGCCCGCCTCCTGGAACACCGCCACGGCGTCCCGGGTGGAGGGCATGTTGGCGCCTTCACCGAGCGCGAGGAGGCCATTGCGCACCAGGCGGGCGGCAGCATCGCCGTCGAGCTCGTTCTGGGTGGCGCAGGGCAGCGCCACCGTCGCGTCGACGTCCCACACGGATCCGCCGTCCACGTAGGAGACGCCGCCCCTGCGTTCCGCGTAGTCCTTCAGGCGGCCGCGGTCCACTTCCTTCACCTCGCGGAGCAGGTCGACGTCGATCCCGGCCTCATCCACCACGTAACCGGAGGAGTCGGAACACGCCACCACGCTGGCGCCGAGCGTCTGGGCCTTCGCGATGGCATTGATGGCCACGTTGCCGGAGCCGGAAACAACCACGCGCTGCCCGTCGAAGGATGAGCCCTGCGTCTTGAGCATCTCCTCTGTGAAGATCACCGTGCCGAACCCTGTGGCCTCTGGCCGGACCAGGGAACCGCCCCAGGAGATGCCCTTGCCGGTCAGGACTCCTGATTCGTAGCGGTTGGTGATGCGTTTGTACTGCCCGAAGAGGTAGCCGATTTCCCGGCCACCCACGCCAATGTCGCCGGCAGGCACGTCCGTGTACTCGCCGATATGCCGGTACAGCTCAGTCATGAACGACTGGCAGAACCGCATCACCTCGGCGTCACTGCGGCCGCGGGGGTCGAAGTCTGAACCGCCCTTGCCCCCGCCGATCGGCATGCCGGTGAGGGCATTCTTGAAGATCTGCTCGAAGCCGAGGAACTTCACAATTCCGAGGTAGACGGACGGGTGGAACCGGAGGCCGCCCTTGTAGGGGCCCAGCGCCGAGTTGAACTCCACGCGGAAGCCGCGGTTGATCTGGACCCGGCCGGAATCGTCGGTCCACGGCACCCGGAAGATGATCTGCCGTTCGGGCTCGCAGAGCCGTTCCAGGATGGCGGCTTCAAGGAACTCGGGGTGCCGGTCATGAACCGGGCCGAGGCTTTCGAACACCTCGACCACCGCCTGGTGGAACTCCGCCTCGCCGGGATTCCGCGCCAGGACCGTATCCCTGACCGCCTCCAGCCGTGCATCCATGAATCTGTCCCTTACTTCCGCGAGCAACCGCCAAAGTGTATCTTTGCGCCTGCATATTGTTGAGCTTTCAACTTAACCGATTAAGACCGCAGCCGCGTAGCGGGGAGGGCAGCTATCCTCTATTCTCCGTATTGTGACAGTTAATTTCCGTATTATGAGATCCGGGCGTTCAATGTCGTGCGCCAGGAAGGCACACTGATGGCGTACGTGTGCCTCCTCCTTTCCGGTGCAGCGCTGCTTGTCAACGGGCTAGCACCGCTCGGGCACCTTCCGCGCCGCGACGCTGCCGTGTTCAGCCTGGTCATAGGCACTATCCAGCTTGCCCTGGGCGTTGCCTCTTTGAGTTCGGCCTCTTCCGGCCTTAACGACGGCGGCCCGCAGCTGCTGCTTTCGGCGGCCGGCATGTTCCTGTTCGGCCTGACCTACGTCTACGTCGGCCTGGATTTCCTGCTGGCGCTGGGGTCCAATGGCCTCGGCTGGTTCTGCGGCATGGTGGCCGGGTGCGGCCTTCTGCTCGCCGCAGCCTGGTTCCCTGAGGACCCGCTGCTGGCGGTGCTGTGGCTCTGCTGGTCCTACCTGTGGATGCTGTTCTTCTTCTCGCTGGCGCTCGGTCGGAGCCGGCTGTCGCCGCTGATCGGCTGGTCCCTGGTTCTGGCCAGCCAGACCACGGCAACGGTGCCGGCCCTGCTTGGAATGACCGGGCAATGGCCGCGTGACCCCGTGTTGGCCGGCATAGCCGCGGCCTGCATCGCGGCACTGCTGTTGCTCGCCGGCGGCCTCGCCCGGAGGGACGGCCGCCGGGATGCCCGGCGGGACGGCGGGCTGCACGGCCAGCCCGCCGTCGTCGTCGTCCCTAACGAACCGTTAGCCGACGACGGGCCCTTAGTTGCCGCTGACAGCAGCCTCATCGGCGAACTCAAGCCCTGAGGTGCGGCCCCGTTTCTCCACGCCGATTTCCGCCAGCACCCCGGCCAGGAACATCACCGGGACGGCCACCAGCAGTCCGGTGGCCGTTTCGGCGCTCCCGCCGATGAGGGACGTGAAGTTGCTGACCACCAGGTAGAGAACCCAGGCCAGCAGCAGCGAAGCAACGGCCGGCGCGATCACGGTCTGCCAGAGCTGCCCGGACACCCGTTCGCGGCGGAAGAATACGACGACCGCCAGGGAGCAGAGCATATACAGCACCAGCAGCGCTGCAACAGCCAGCCCGCTGAACCATGAGAAGAGGGTCAGCACGGGGTCCATCCCCAACACTGCGAACGGGCTCACAAGGAGCACCGCGACGGTGGTCTGGACCCAGGCTGCCGACGCGGGTGCGCGGTGCTTGTTGGTCCGGGCCAGGACAGCAGGCAGGGAACCGCGCAGGGCCAGCGAGTGCAGGTAGCGGTTAATGCCGTTGTGGAAGGCGATGATGCCCGCCAGGAGGGACGTCACCAGGAGAATGCCTGCAGTCACGCCGGCCCAGGGGCCGAACAACTCGACCAGGGGCCCGATCACGAATGAGGTCGCGTCTCCCGACTCCAGGGCGGCTCCTGCGGCGTCGATCACGTGCGAGGGCCCGTAGAAGCTCACCAGCATCCACGTAATGAAGGCGAAGAACACCGCGATGATGCCTACGGAGAGATACGTTGCCCGCGCCACCGTCCGGTGGGGATCCTTGGCCTCGGCGGAGTAGATGGCCGTCGACTCGAAGCCGAACATGGAGGCCACTGCGAACATGATGGCAACGCCGGGAGCTCCGCTTGCGATCGCCTCGGGGGAAAACGAGGCTGCCACATTGAGGCCTTCCGGGCCGCCGCCCTTCAGCAGGACGGTGAATCCGAAGAGCAGCAGAATCGCCACTTC
The DNA here is from genome assembly GCF_042795115.1 of Arthrobacter sp. NPDC056493. Taxonomy (NCBI): domain Bacteria; kingdom Bacillati; phylum Actinomycetota; class Actinomycetes; order Micrococcales; family Micrococcaceae; genus Arthrobacter; species Arthrobacter sp. NPDC056493. The sequence continues at coordinate 65,691 of NZ_JBHTSL010000019.1, forward strand.
CAGGCCCACAAGGAACGCCAGGACGCGGGCGCCGAGTTCGATGTTCTTCGATCCCAGCACTTGCACGCCTGCCATGGTGGCACCGGCAAGGAGCCACCAGGGAACGGTCACGCCGGCCGAGGCCAGCAGTCCGGAGAAGGCCACGCCGTAGAGTCCGTACATGGCGGCCTGCACCGTGCTGTACGCCAGCAGTGCCAGCCAGGCAGCTCCTGTGCCTGTCTTTCTGCCGAAGGCGGCGGTGATGTAGGCGTAAAAGGCGCCGTTGGCCTGCACCTTCCGGCTCATGGCCACGAACCCGACGGCGAAGATGACAATGACAATGCCCACGATGAGGTAAGCGCCCGGTGCCCCGGCGCCATTGCCGAGTGCAGCCGCCAGGGGCGCTGCGCCGACGATGCCGGTCAGCGGAGCCTGGGCGGAAAGAACGAAAAAGAGAATGCCCAGGACGCCGATGCTGCCCGCGCGGAGGGCGGTGGATTGCTCCTTGCGCGGATTTACTTCTGCAGTCCGGGGCTCGGAATTTGAAATACTCATTGGATCCTTCTTAACGGTCATGAGCGTTGGAGAGGGGTGCCGGCAATAGCCTCGCACCGCTGAATCCAGCTTTGCAGTCCCGGTCGGATAGGGCTTGTCTGGCAGCGATCAGTTGTTGTGCCTCAGCGCACTGGTCGTGTCCTTCAGGAGTCTCATCTCAGAGGGTCCCGCGGATGCTCGCCTCCGGTCAAGCAGGTTGCTGCCGCTGGGCGCCGCCTCCGTGAGACCATGTGGCAATGAGCAGCGATCCCGCTCTCGAAGTGAGCGCCCTGGCCATCAACGTCACCATTCCGGCGGCACTCCGCTGGACGGACAGCCGAAGGGGCGAAGAGTTCACGCTGACCACGCTGAACGTCCGGCTCCTGCCCGACGGCCACCTTGCCGCCAAGGCCTACGGCCGGCCCCTCGCCGGCGGCCGGGGAGCATACGTTTCGTTCCGCGTGCCTGACCGGCCGGAGCTCACCGCCCTGATCGCGGAAGCTGCCAGCCACGCTGCCGGGATGTGGGCGGCGCACCGGGGGCTTGGCTGAGGCATACGGCCCGAAGTAGGCCGCCGCCTTAAACAGAACTGCCGGGGAGGCCCCGGCCCTCCCCGGCAGTCCATTTGTCACGCGTGGTGGCTGAGCAGCCCGCGGCTACCCGTGCGCGCGGGCAGGGAGGAGCGGCGCAAAGAATGCCCCGAGCTCCGCCGTCGCGGTCAGCGGCAAGACGTTCGCCACGTACTGGTCCGGGCGGACCACCACCACGACGCCGCCGCGGTCAAGGCCGCGCAGGTCGAAGATGTCGGCCTTCGGGTCGGTGCCGTAGACCTTTTCCAGGTTGGTGAGCTTGAACGGCCCCACCTCCGGCTTGAACACCGCCGGGACGGCATTGATGTCAATGTCCCTGTGGTCCTGCTGGTAGATGACCTTCACGTCGAACCAGGCATCGGCGTCGTTACCCTCAGGCGTGGCCGCAAGCGGCGACTCCGGCGACTTCTCCATCCACTGCGCGAAGTCAGCGGTCGGCGACGCGGCGCCGGCCTCGGCCGGGTCGGCGAACACGTAGATGCGCCAGCGACCATCTGCCTTTGCCTGGTGTCCCAGCTGAAGCGGGTTGGTGTCGCACACCCGCTGTACGGGCGCGGACTTGAAGCGCTTGCCGACAGGGAAGCCAGTGGCCAGGTTCTGGTGCGTTGCCTCGGCTACGATCATCGACGGCGAGTACTCGGTCATGAAGCCGGCCGGGAACTCGGCGGTGCGCACGTAGAAGTCCTCGAGCTCCGAGGGGTCATCGAACTCCTCGGGCTTCTTGGCCATCAGGGTGGACCATTCCTTGTCGAAGTCGATGAGGTTCTTGGCGACCACCTGGCGCTCCGCGGAGTACGTGGCGAGCAGGGACTCCGGGCAGCGGCCCTCCAGCACGTGGCCGAGCTTCCAGCCGATGTTGAAACCGTCCTGCATCGAGACGTTCATGCCCTGGCCGGCCTTGGCACTGTGCGTGTGGCAGGCGTCGCCGGTGATGAACACCCGCGGCGTGCGGGTGTCCCGTTCGGCGGGCAGGACGTCGTCGAACCTGTCGGTGAGGCGGTGGCCCACCTCGTACACGCTGTGCCAGGCCACGTTGCGGACGTCAAGGGTGTAGGGCTGCAGGATCTGGTTCGCGTGGGCGATGATCTGGTCGATGGTGGTCTTGCGGATGGCGCCGTTGTCGTTCTCCGGCACGACGCCGAGGTCGACGTACATGCGGAACAGGTGGCCGCCCTCACGCGGAATCAGCAGGATACTGCCGCCGTCGTGGGACTGGATGGCGCACTTGGTGCGGATGTCCGGGAAGTCGGTGGACGCGAGGACATCCATGACGCCCCAGGCGTGGTTGGCCTGGTCGCCGGCGAGCGTGCAGCCAATCGATTCACGGACCCTGCTGCGCGCGCCGTCAGCACCCACCACATATTTGGCACGCACAACACGCTCCTGCCCTGCGTCCGGGCCGGCGGTGCGGACGAGGGTCACGGTGACGGGGTACTCCCCCGCCTCCGTGACATCGAGACTGCGGAACTCGTAACCGTAGTCGGGGGTCATTCGGGTCGGGGAAAAGGCCATGACCCGGGCGAAGTAGTCCAGCACACGGGCCTGGTTGACAATCAGGTGCGGGAATTCGCTGATGCCCATTTCGTCGTCGACCGCGCGGGCGGCGCGGTAGATGTGCTTCGGGTTCTCCGGGCTTGGCTTCCAGAACGCCATCTCGGTGATCCGGTAGGCCTCGGCGATGATCTCCTCGGCGAAGCCGAAGGCCTGGAAGGTCTCCACGCTGCGTGCCTGGATGCCGTCGGCCTGGCCGATCGCGAGGCGCCCGGGCCGGCGTTCCACGATGCGCGTGGTGATGTCCGGGAACTGGGAGAGCTGGGCGGCCGCGAGCATGCCTGCGGGGCCGGAGCCCACGATGAGCACGTCGACCTCGTCGGGCAGCTCTTCGGGGCGGTTGATGCCGACGCCGGCGGCGGGCTGGATGCGCGGGTCACCGGAAACGTAACCGTGGTGGTGGAACTGCACGGGCTTTCCTCACTTCACTGTGTGGCTGGCTTTCGCCAAATTCTGTGTTCCATATCCGAACAGATGGTTCGATAATAGAAATCGTGGTTATGCTTCAGTACTGTACGTCACACATGACCCGGGTTACAAGCAGCTGTCCCTTCCCCGAAAAACGGGGGTTGACGAAGTAGCCGGAAGCGGTCCAGTATGTTTCGTATACGATTTCGTACCTGATGAGGAGAACGCTTTGGAGCAGGTCAACGGCGACACCCTGGCAGCAGCACGCAAGGTGATCGCGGTACACATCAACTACCCCAGCCGCGCAGCCCAGCGCGGCCGGACCCCGGCGCAGCCCTCCTACTTCCTGAAGCCGTCGTCCTCGCTGTCCCTGACCGGCACCGCCGTCGAACGCCCGGCCGGCTGCGAACTCCTCGGCTACGAGGGCGAGATCGCCATCATCATCGGCAAGGCGGCCCGCCGGGTCGACGTCGAAAATGCGTGGAGCCACGTCGCCGCGGTCACGGCCAGCAACGACCTCGGCGTCTACGACCTCCGCTACGCGGACAAGGGCTCCAACCTCCGCTCCAAGGGCGGCGACGGCTTCACCCCGGTGGGCCCGGCACTGATCCCGGCAGACGCCGTCGACCCCGCCAAACTGCGGGTCCGCACCTGGCACAACGGCGAACTGATGCAGGACGACACCACCGCGGACCTTCTCTTCCCGTTCGCCCGGCTCGTGGCGGACCTGTCCCAGCTCCTCACCCTTGAGGAAGGGGACATCATCCTCACCGGCACGCCGGCCGGCGCCTCCGTCGCCGTCCCCGGCGATGTGCTGGAAGTCGAGGTGAGTGCCCTTGGTTCTGAAGGCGGGCAGCTGAGTTCCGGCCGGCTGGTGACGCGGGTGGAGGAAGGCACGACGGCGTTCGCCGACTTTGGTGCCCGGCCCAAGGCCGATGACCTGCAGCGGGAGGAAGCGTACGGTTCCCGTGAAGCGGCGGGGCTGCCCGCCGTCGGGCCGGTTCTCTCCCCGGAGCTGAAGGCCAAGCTGGAGAGCGTCTGCACCGCCACGCTGTCTTCGCAGCTGCGAAAGCGCGGCCTGAACAACGTCAGCATTGACGGACTGACCGCCACCCGCCCGGACCGCAAGGTGGTGGGCCTGGCCCGGACCCTGCGCTACGTGCCCAACCGCGAGGACCTCTTCAAGACGCACGGCGGCGGATTCAACGCCCAAAAGCGCGCCATCGACTCCGTGAACGAGGGCGAAATCCTGGTCATGGAGGCCCGCGGAGAGAAAGGCACGGGCACCATCGGTGACATCCTCGCCCTGCGCGCCCAGGTCCGCGGCGCCGCCGCCATCATCACCGACGGCGGGGTCCGTGACTTTTCCGCCGTGGCCGCCATGGAGCTGCCCACCTACTACTCCAACCCGCACCCTGCCGTGCTGGGCCGCCGCCACATCCCGTGGGACACGGACATTACCATCGCCTGCGGCGGCACCACCGTGCAGCCCGGCGACATCATCGTGGCCGACTCGGACGGCATCCTGGTGATCCCGCCGGCCCTGGCCGAGGAAGTCGCCAACGACTCTATCGCCCAGGAACGCGAAGAGGTTTTCATCGCCGAAATGGTGGCACAGGGCCACGGCGTGGACGGGCTCTACCCGCTCAACGCGGCATGGCGCGCCAGGTACGAAGAATGGGAAGCAGGCAAGGCGAATGACTGAAACGGCCACCTTCACGGCTGACACTGTCACTGGCAGCGCTACCGGCAGCAAGTCCGAGCAGGCCTACCAGGCCATCAAGGCACGGATCGTGGAAGGCACCTACACGCCCGGCTACCGGCTGGTCCTGGCCGCGATCGCCAAGGACCTCGGGTTCAGCGTGGTCCCGGTCCGGGAAGCGATCCGCCGGCTCGAGGCCGAGGGCCTGGTGAAATTCGAACGGAACGTCGGGGCCACCGTGGCTGGCATCGACCCCACCGAGTACCTCTACACGATGCAGACCCTGAGCATCGTGGAGGGTGCAGCCACTGCCCTGTCCGCTCCCCTCATCGGGGAGGCGGACGTGGCGAGGGCCCGCGCCGTGAACGCCGAGATGCGCGAGTGCCTGCAGCATTTCGACCCCGTCCGGTTCACCCGGCTCAACCAGGACTTCCACAGCGTCCTCTTCGAGCACTGCCCCAACCCGCACATCCTGGACCTCGTCCACCGCGGCTGGAACCGGCTGGCATCACTGCGGTCCTCAACCTTCCGCTTCGTTGCCGGCCGGGCCCGGGAATCCGTGGAGGAACACGAGGCGCTCCTGCAGCTCATTGAATCCGGCGCCGGCGCCGACACCATCGAAAAAGCAGCACGGCTCCACCGCAGCGCCACCCTGGACGCCTACCTCGCCCAAACCACTCTCAAAGACCCCAATCCTTAAGACCACAGTTAGGACCTCAACGATGACGACCCCTGTAGAAACAGCAGCCAAGCACTACCTTCCCGAGAATCTGCCCACCCACATCCAGCACTACATCAACGGCGAGTTCGTTGATTCCGTGGGCGGCAAGACCTTCGATGTCCTGGACCCGGTGTCCAACACGAACTACGCCACCGCCGCCGCCGGCCAGAAGGAGGACATCGACCTCGCCGTCGCCGCCGCCCGCGAAGCCTTCAAGAACGGCCCGTGGCCGAGGATGAAGCCGCGCGAACGCGCCCGCATACTGAACAGGATCGCCGACGCCGTCGAAGCCCAGGAAGCCCGCCTCGCCGAACTGGAAACCTTCGATACCGGCCTGCCGATCACCCAGGCAAAGGGCCAGGCCCTGCGCGCGGCGGAGAACTTCCGCTTCTTCGCGGACCTGATCGTGGCCCAGTTCGACGACGCCATGAAGGTCCCCGGCTCCCAGATCAACTACGTGAACCGCAAGCCGATCGGCGTCGCCGGACTCATCACCCCGTGGAACACCCCGTTCATGCTGGAGTCCTGGAAGCTCGCCCCCGCTTTGGCAACCGGCAACACCGTGGTCCTGAAGCCCGCCGAATTCACCCCGCTCTCGGCCTCGCTGTGGGCGCAGATCTTCAAGGACGCGGGCCTCCCGGACGGCGTCTTCAACCTGGTCAACGGGCTCGGCGAGGAGGCCGGCGACGCCCTGGTCAAGCACCCGGACGTCCCGCTGATCTCCTTCACCGGCGAGACCACCACCGGCCAGACGATCTTCCGCAACGCCGCAGCCAATCTCAAAGGCCTCTCCATGGAACTCGGCGGCAAGTCCCCGTGCGTGGTGTTCGCCGACGCCGACCTCGACGCCGCGATCGACTCCGCCCTGTTCGGCGTCTTCTCCCTCAACGGCGAACGCTGCACCGCCGGCTCCCGCATCCTGGTGGAACGCGCCGTGTACGAGGAATTCTGCGAGAAATACGCCGCCCGCGCCAAGAAGATCGTGGTCGGCGACCCGCACGACCCCAAGACCGAGGTCGGCGCGCTGGTCCACCCGGAGCACTACGCCAAGGTGGCCTCCTACGTGGAGATCGGCAAGTCCGAGGGCCGGCTGCTGGCCGGCGGCGGACGGCCGGAAGGCCTGCCGGAGGGCAACTACATCGCCCCCACCGTCTTCGCCGACGTCTCCCCCGATGCCCGGATCTTCCAGGAGGAAATCTTCGGCCCCGTCGTCGCCATCACCCCGTTTGAGGACGACGACGAGGCGCTGGCTTTGGCGAACAACACCAGGTACGGCCTGGCGGCCTACATCTGGACCCAGAACCTGACCCGCGCCCACAACTTCTCGCAGAACGTGGAGGCCGGCATGGTATGGCTGAACAGCCACAACGTCCGCGACCTCCGCACCCCGTTCGGCGGCGTCAAGGCCTCCGGCCTGGGCCACGAGGGCGGCTACCGCTCCATCGATTTCTACACCGACCAGCAGGCCGTGCACATCACCCTCGGCGCCGTCCACACCCCCAAGTTCGGCGCCTAGCCCAACTAGCTCGCATTTGTTGTCGTTTTGAGCCTCCAAAACGACATCTACTGCTAGTCAGTTGGGTATAAACCCCCTTTCAAAGAAGAGAGAACATCATGACCAACTTCGTTCCCACCCCCACCGTCCCGGCTCCGGATATCGTCCGCTGCGCCTACATGGAGATCGTGGTCACCGACCTCGCCAAGTCGCGCGAGTTCTACGTGGACGTCCTCGGCCTGCACGTCACCGAAGAGGACGAGAACACCATCTACCTGCGCTCCCTGGAGGAGTTCATCCACCACAACCTGGTGCTCCGCCAGGGCCCCATCGCCGCCGTCGCCGCCTTCGCCTACCGGGTCAAGTCCCCCGCCGAGGTGGACGCCGCCGAGGCCTACTACAAGGAACTCGGCTGCCGGGTTGAACGGCGCAAGGAAGGCTTCACCAAGGGCATCGGCGACTCCGTCCGCGTCGAGGACCCGCTGGGCTTCCCCTACGAGTTCTTCTACGAGACCGAGCACGTGGAACGCCTCACCCAGCGCTACGACCTCTACTCCGCCGGGGAACTGGTCCGCCTGGACCACTTCAACCAGGTCACCCCGGACGTCCCGCGCGGCCGGGCGTACCTGGAGGACCTCGGCTTCCGCGTCTCCGAGGACATCAAGGACTCCGACGGCGTCACCTACGCCGCCTGGATGCACCGCAAGCAGACCGTGCACGACACCGCGCTGACCGGCGGCAACGGCCCGCGCATGCACCATGTCGCGTTCGCCACGCACGAGAAGCACAACATCATCCAGATCTGCGACAAGATGGGCGCCCTGCGCATCAGTGACCGGATCGAGCGCGGCCCGGGCCGGCACGGCGTGTCCAACGCGTTCTACCTCTACATCCTGGACCCGGACGGCCACCGCATCGAGATCTACACCCAGGACTACTACACCGGCGACCCGGACAACCCCACCATCACCTGGGACGTCCACGACAACCAGCGCCGCGACTGGTGGGGCAACCCCGTCGTCCCGTCCTGGTACACCGAGGCCTCCCTGGTCCTGGACCTGGACGGCAACCCGCAGCCGGTCATCGTCCGCGAGGAAAAGAGCGAGATGGCCGTAACCGTTGGAGCCGACGGCTTCTCCTACACCCGCAAGGATGACGCGGCAGTGGAGGGCTTCAAGCTCGGAGCCCAGGTCTAACCCATGCTGGACGCGAAGACGATTGAGGCCATAGCGGACGAGCTGGTGGAAGCCGGCCGGACCCGCACCCCTGTGCCCCGCCTGACTGCCCGCTACCCGGACATGACGGTGGAGGATTCCTACGCGGTGCAGCAGCTCTGGCGGCGCCGCAACGAGGACGCCGGCCGGACCCTGGTGGGGCGCAAGATCGGCCTCACGTCCAAGGCCATGCAGGCCGCCACCGGCATCACCGAACCCGACTACGGCGCCATCTTCGATGACATGGTCCTCGAAACCGGCTGCTCCGTGCAGTGGGACCGCTACACCCATCCGCGGGTGGAGGTGGAACTGGCGTTCGTCCTGAAAGACGGGCTCAAGGGCCCGGGCTGCACCATCTTCGACGTCCTCAACGCCACCGACTACGTGGTTCCGGCCCTCGAGATCCTCGACTCGAGGATCGAGATGGAGGGCCGGACCATCGTGGACACCATCTCCGACAACGCCGCCATGGGCGCCATGGTGGTGGGCGGCCGCCCGGTCAAGCCGGACGCCGTCGACCTCCGCTGGGTCTCCGCGATCCTGTACAAGAACCAGACCGTGGAGGAAACCGGCGTCGCCGCCGGCGTCCTGGACCACCCCGCCAACGGCGTCCACTGGCTGGCCAACAAGATCGCAGCCCACGGGGACTCCATGAAAGCCGGCGACATCATCCTCGCCGGCTCCTTCACCCGCCCGCTCTGGGTGTACAAGGGCGACACCGTCCACGCCGACTACGGACCCCTGGGGACTGTCACATGCCGCTTCGAGTAGAAGACACCTTCCGGTCAGCCCTCGCTGGCCAAAAAGGAAAGGGTAAGGCAGGCCGGCCGCTGGCCGGGATGTGGGTCTGCTCCGGCAGCCCGCTCATCGCCGAACTCTGCGCCGGATCCGGCCTGGACTGGCTCCTGGTCGACGCCGAACACAGCCCCAACGGGCTCGAATCCATCCTCGCCCAGCTCCAGGCCACCCACGGCTACCCGGTCCACGTTTTGGTGCGGCCGCCGGTGAACGACACCGTGCTGATCAAGCAGTACCTGGACCTCGGCGTGCAGAACCTGCTCATCCCCATGGTCAACTCGGTGGCCGAGGCGGAGGCCGCGGTGGCCGCCACCCGCTACCCGCCCCACGGGGTGCGCGGAGTCGGCTCCGCGCTGGCCCGCGCGGCCCGGTGGAACCGGGTCCCCGACTACCTCGCCCGGGCGTCGGATACCGTCAGCGTCACCGTGCAGATCGAGTCGACGGCCGCCGTTGAAGCGGTGGAAGACATCCTGAAGGTCGACGGCGTGGACGCCATCTTCATCGGCCCCTCCGACCTCGCCGCCTCCAAGGGCCTGCTCGGCCAGCAGGAACACCCCGAGGTGCGCGCCGCCGTCGAACACTGCCTCGCCGCCGCCAAAACAGCCGGCAAACCGGCCGGCGTCAACGCCTTCAACCCGGACACCGCCCGCGCCTACCTCGACGCCGGCGCCTCCTTCATCCTGGTCGGCGCCGACGTCGCCCTCCTGGCCCGCGGCTCCGAAGCCCTCGCCGCCGAATACGTCCCCCGCGGGCCTGTGATTGAGCCCGTCGAAACCCCCGCCAGCTACTGACCCACCCAACTGACTCGCAGTTGTTGTCGTTTTGTGGGCCCCGAACGACCACCACGGGGAGGCAGGTGGGGTGGGGGCCGTTGTGGTGACCGCCGGCTGGCGACATGGG
>NZ_JBHTSL010000020.1:0-73901 GCF_042795115.1 Arthrobacter sp. NPDC056493
CGGAACTCCGCCCCATACGGCGTGGGCATGGTCAACATCCTTCCACGAGCACAAGCTCGCTAGATCAAGGAGTCAACAAAACCGGGGGCAGTCCCCTGTGTTGGAACTGCAAACAGGATTGGTACGACCAAAACGAACCACTGGTCCTAGCCACGCGAGACAGCCTCCTTCCAGACGCGCGGGTGCTGGCAGAAAGACTGATGGAAACAGAGCAGGTTCCCGAGCTGTACAAGAGTCTGATTCAAGGAAAGCTCGCCCATATCGTTGCCTACCGAACAGCCCTTGCAGCGATCGAAGGGAAAGAACCGCCGGCAGTGGGCGACATTCCAGACGCTGTGCGTCTGCTCCGCCGGCCGTCTGCCGCTGACGTCGGTCGTAGTGTCGCTCACGCAGAACCAGTCGAGATGTTTGGTGTGCAGTTCTGGGCGGAGGGCTTCGGTCTCCCTACCGGCGTTACGGAAAACTATGGGCTAGGTTTGCCCCTTGCTCGAACAATCGCCCTTGAAATCCATGCGTTGCTGCCCGTTCCGCAGGGAATCGAAACTGCTGCCGCAACACGTGCTCTCACAGAGAAGATCAAGACGATCCTTTACACCCACCGGTTCATGGAGAACCTGCGCGTCACAGTGGCCAAGGAACTCCGGCTACCAGTCCCCGCCAGCGTCGGCGACGTCAGACCCGGAAGAATCGACATCACTGCCATGTACGGCCTGATCCCGAGCATCGTTATCGAATTGGATTCCACAAACAAAACCTCAAGCCTGGACAAACTCGAATACGCGCGAGACCACGGCGCCTACCCGATATGGGTTCGATGGAACGCATCGGCCGCAAGCCCAGCAGGCAGAGCTGGGATCGTCACGGTCAGCCCATCAGGAATCCACGGCTTATTCCTAGGAGAGGACACCTGTACGTAAGCCACGGACAACGGCTGAAGTTCTGGTTACTGGCCGGACTGGGTGAGCCCCGTTGCATGGGTAGGCTGGGCATCTACCTCCTGCCCTTGCTTGCCGCCATCTTCCTTTCTATGGCGTACCGCTTCTGTTCGGGAAGAAGTTCGTAAACCGACTGAATGCGGGCAGGGCGTGTGATCAATTCGTCCACAAGCTCGTTGATGGTCACAAAGAAAAGGTCTATGAGGTCCGACTCGCTGCCATCCATGTAGATGACAACCGACGCATCGTCGTCCCTTGCTCCATGGAGCGCTGTGTTTCCGGCATGTCGGATGATCTGAACGCCTTTAGCGAGAGCAGCCGTGGTTTTTTCAGACAATACAATCAGGCGCTCATCCAAGGAAGCCGTGGGATTCATTTCCGGGGTAAGCGTCTTGGATAGACGCTCCAAGGAAGCACGGCAGAGTGCAGCCGCTGCTCGGCTCGAATGCGGTAGCACGGCAGAGGCCTCCAGGTAGAGCTTTTCTACGTCTTGGGGCATACCCTCTACCGGCTCAGGCACCTCCAGTCCCGGGCGATCGGCAGGGTATGTCAGTTCCCCGTCCAGCCACAGCGAGTGGTCGTCGCACCCTGCGCAAAGGCTGGCTTCCCAATCACCGCCTATGTTGTCTCGGACCGGCTCATAGTATTGATGCCCCATCTCGTCTTGGCCAGCTGGGTATGACAATCTCCGCCACTCCTGCGCGGCAAAAGCACCACACTTGGGGCAGTTGAATCGCGGGACGTGGTGTTCTGGAAGAGCAAACCTTTTTGCCATGCGTTTAGCATTCCATACGCTCTTGGCACGCCGGTGCGTCTCAAAATCGATCCTTTACTGGTGCATCACTGGTCTCACGCACGCCGCTTGGTCGAGGCGTTCGGCCTCTCCGCATGTACCATGAGCAAACTTGTTCATTGCTTTGGGGAGTGCCATGAGTAGCGCAATACCGATCGGGTCGACGTTGTCCCCAAATGCTCGGAAGGGCCGATACGGAATCGCCTATTTCCAAAACGTTTGCGCGCAGTTCGGTGTCGGTTTTGATGAAACTTCCGCAGACGAAGATGTGCTTGCCATCGACGGCACAGTTCAGTTCCCCGCACTCCCCGTGCGCATCCAGATTAAGTGCACCAAAAAGGTCTTCGGACCAGCGGGCAAGCTCTCCTGGCCTGTAACGGAAGAATGGAAAACCAAGTGGGCAAGAAATTTTGGTCCTGCCTACTTCGTAGTGGTTCAAGTCCCAAATGACATACCTGGTGACTGGATAGAGTACGGCGGAGCCGACATCACAACGCATCGTTCAACAGCGTACTGGGCAAAGATCGATACGAGTTCAATGGGTGGTTCGATTTCAATCCACCGAACGAACCGTCTAACGCCCGATACTCTCGCGCAGTGGAACGCCGACCTCTGGTCATGCTTCTCGGAAGAAGCAGCATGATGGCCACGGAGGGCCTCGAGTGGTTCCTAACCAAACACGAATGGCGACCGACAGCCCAAGGTTCCGCAGGTAAGCTCTGGACGCATGAGAAGGGTGCCGTGGTTGCCATCCCCTGGCAGCTTTCCCCGTCTGATTTGCAGTGGGACGGCGTGATTTCCCGTATTGCCGCCCCACTGAACGAGCCCACGCCGACCGTGGCGACTGCCATCCGTAACGCTTACATTGATGTAACAGATTTTCGGGCGGCGGACGACATCCTCATTGAAGGAACGATCCCCGTTGAAGCCGGTTTTTCCCTAATTTCGACCGCTAGAACAATCCTGAGAGCCAGTGCTACGACGTCGCGCGGCGTTAGGTCGCAGATCGGCGGAAATTATTCCAAGCCGGCAGAGAGGATCGTGGAACAGGCGCGCTTTGGACACACCAAGAAGGGTTCGTACATACTCCCCATGCTTGTTCCTCTGGACGCCAACTCGATCAGGGGCAAGGACTCGGACGGACATCAGCTGTTTTCCTATGATCATGAACCCGAAGAACGACGGGCAACTAGGACGATGGCACAAGCTCTGACAGCTGTGCAGCAGCTGGTTGTTGACCCAGGGAAGGAGCCCTCCATAACTACCCTTGATGACTTGGTCACGGCTGGCGTCAGCCGCGAGATGGTTGCAGCATTGCATGACGTTGTTTCTACTGAAGCCGTCTCCACTTTCTCAGCCACCTTCCAATGGGCGGCCGCGCTGGAATCCAATTCGACACTGCCCAAATCTGTGTCCATCGCAGCGGGAGCCTCAGATCTACTCCAGCTGACTGCCAAAAAGATGCGCCCCTCTCCAAAAAAGCAGACGGAATCATTCACTGGGCCCATCGTGCAACTGCGCGACGAAGAATCCCTGACGTTTGGCGAGGTGAAGATACAAACCGTCCGGAAGGGGCGCAGCTGCGAAATAGCCGTTTTCTTGGCCGACGACAACCTTCGGAAGTCGCATGAATGGTTCAGCACTAAGGAAACGCTTGTCGTGGAAGGAGAAGTCACCTCGGTTCCGGGCAAAGGACTCCGTATCACGTCCCCCGCGAGGGTCCAACCACTACGCGAAACGATGCTGTTCGGCGCCACCTAACGGAGATTCTGACCGCGCTGTCCCAGGAAGGCAACAGACAAAGCTGCCGACAGGGCGTCGGTCCTCCGCCGGACACAGCTTGGCAGTTGCGCGCCGTTGCTCCGGACAGCCATCGGACAGTTCCGTAAGACCTGTCCGAAGATGCGGCCTGGTCGGACGAGAGGACCACTTACGGTGTTAGGGCTCGTGACCTTCTATAAAACGTTGCTCGGGACATTCCGAGATCGCGGGCAACCTGCGCAGCGGGATCGCCGCCTTCGACCAAGCGGAGAGCGCTTCGAATCTGACTGTCAGTGACCCGGCGGGGTCGGCCGCCGAGGTCCTTTCCAGCTTCTCGGCGTTTGTTGACGGAATCGATAACGCGTTCGCGTTTGATCTCGTGTTCCATTTGCGCGAGAGCCGCCATGATCGTGAACACCATCGAACCCATGGGCGTCGATGTGTCGACGTCGCCACCGCCGAGGTTCAAGACGCGCAAGCCGGCGCCTCGGCCGCGGAGCTCGTCGGCGAAGGCGAGCATATTTTGGATGGACCGCCCCAGACGGTCCAGCGTGGTGATAACGAGGGTGTCGCCATCGATTAGCGCGTTAAGCGCCCGATCGAACTGGGGGGGTACATCGGCCTTTGGCGATCCTCTGCCCAGAAACGCATTCAGCCCTGACCGGCGGTCACCATACGCGCATGGCACCCAGCTTGCACGTTCGCCCGCAGGCCAGGTGAGAACTGACCTTTCCGCCACCTGAGGTTTGAGTCCAAGCTCCACAGCTGCTGTGTGGTCATGGGGCAGGCTGCCCCTGTGGCTCACAGCAGCTGTCCAGCACACCACTCCGGGAGCAGCCTCGACACCTAACCAACACCTTGTGGCCGGCGGTCAGTCGATGCGTTTCTGGAACGAGACCATGACCAGGGCCGACGCGATGTACCGGGTGACCTGGACGTTCTCATGACCAATGAGTCCGGTGGGTCGGCGTTCAGTGAAAGGCACTGGCGTGACCGTGTGTGATGCAGGCTCCGCGGTCCATAACTGCTCCCCCGCCTCCTGGAATACGGTCACCAGGTCTTTGAGGTTCTTGTCCAGGCGTTGGGCGAGCTCCCGGACCGAATCCTCAACGGTGGGTTGCGGCTCGCTCACGACGTACACCGTTTCAATGCGGCTCATCTGTTCTTCTTTCTCAGCAGTCGTGGGCGCCGGATGCCGAACAGGCTTCCGGCATAAACCAGCACCGACCAGCTCACCAGGCCGGTAACAAAGGAAACCGCGGCGTCGCCCAGGAACGACACGTTCGTCCGCGCTATCGCATTCCCCAGAGCCTGACCGGTAAGGATCAGATAGATCCCGGCGCAGGCCCACCCTGACAGTGCCAGGATCAGGCCGATCATCGTTCGTCTCATTGCGTGCCTCTTGGTTCGCGCAGCGTGCCGCCGGCCATGGGGCAATCGCGGCGGGAAGTGCCGTCACCAACAAAGGCCGCCTGCACGGGAATCCAAATCCCCCGGTTACTGTTCCGGCGTCCCCTCCGGCTTCCCTGCCGCCCTGCTTCGGCGGGACCGGGATTCGGCCAGGGCCGCGCGGGCTTGGGCGGCTTCGGTTCGAAGCTGGTCCACCTGGCGCTCATAGGTGGCCCGGAGGTCATCCACCCGTTGGTTGCCGTGGTCGCGTTCGCGTTCGGTGTCGGCCCTGGCGGCATCACGCTCTGCCGTGAGCACGGCCACGGATGCCCGCAGCTCGGCGGTTGTTTCGCGGGCACGGTCCAGATCCGCTCGGACAGCCTCCAGCTGCGCGTGGGCTTCCCCCGCTTCGGCTTCGGCACGCTGTGCGCGTCCTGCCTCTGCGGCCGCGCGGCTCTCTGCATCTGCTTTCCCGCGTTCCGCGGTCCCGGCCCGGGCAGTGGCCGCATCCCTTTCCCGCTCGGCGCCGGAGAGCTCGGCGCGGGCGGCCTCGACGTCGGCGCGCAGCTCCGCCGCGGCGGCTTCCGCCTGTGCCCGGTCCTGCTCGGCGTCCGCGCGGGCCTGGGCAAGCTCTTCCCTCAGGTCCTCTCCCGCAGTTCGGGCAGCCAACAGCTCTTCCCGGGCGGCCGAAAGCTCTTCTTGCAGCCCGGCCAGATTCCCGGTCAGCTCCTCGACCTGCTGCGTGGCCTCCGCCGCGGCGGCGTCGGCCTCGTCTTTCTCGACCTCCGCGCGGCGCTGTGCCTGCTCGGCACGCGTTGCCCGGGCAGCCGCGGCGGCGATCTTCTCAGCAGCCTCGGTCGAGATCGACTCGATCTGAGCTTCTGCCGCGTCCGGATCCCCCACCGTGCGCAGTTCCTCGACCAGCGAAGCCAGCTGCTGTCCCAAGTGCTCGATCATCCCCGCAACCTGACCGCCGATCTCGCTCGCGCGCTGACGCGCCGCATCCACGGGCCGCGCCTCTTCGGCCCGCTCCTGGTTCTCGCCAAGCCGCTGCCGCGCCCGCCACGCGGCGGCACGGTTATGCCGCGGGTCATCGCAATACTCCGGAGGCCGCCCCGTGCCAGCCTCGCCAGCCATCGCAGGACGCCGGCAGCCAGGAAACCGGCAGATGCGCTCCTCGGTCTGTTGCTCAGTCATGACGTTACGGTAACACAATACGGAACATAACGAAAGACGAAATACGGAACGAAACAAAAGGGACGATACTTGTGTTGTTGATCGCGGCGTTATATGGCACGGATTTAGCGGCGCTTTTTGGCACTTCACGGCATATGCTCCGGATTATGGAGGCGATCGCCCGGACGCCGGATCGGCGCCCGCTGGCGGAGTTGAGCGAGGGCCAGCGGCGCAGGGCAATGACGCGCCTGGAAGTACTTGCCCCACATCTCCATGAGGGCGTGCCTGTCACCCGAGCGGCGGCCGCCGCCGGGGTGCCGTTGCGGACGGCGCGGAGATGGCTGTCGGCCTACCGGGCCCGGGGGCTTGCCGGGCTGGTACCAGCGCCGCGTTCGGATCGGGCTGCGGCGGTTTCCGGCCGATCTGATGACATGATCGAAGGGGCTGTACCTGCAGCGACCCGCGCCGTCGGTTGCGACGGTGCACCGCGCGCGGCCGCTGTCGCCGCCGTCCAGGGCTGGCCGCTTCCCAGCTACACACCGTGCGGGAGATCGTCAGCGGCATGGACGTATCGCTGGTGATGCTGGCGCAGCAGGCGCTACCTTGACGTGAACCTCGCCGCGTTCGTCGGCGAGCCGGTCACCATCCGCCACGACCCGCGCGATCTCGCCGAGATCCGCGTCTTCCACGCCGGAGCGTTCCTATGCACGGCCGTCTACCAGGAGCTGGCCAACTTCACGATCAGCCTCAAAGACCTTCAAGCAGCCCGCACCCGGCGCCGGCGCGAGCTGCGCGAAGAGATCAAGGATCGGAAATGCCTGGTCGACGAGCTCCTCGCCGTGCACCAGGCCGCCGCCCTACCCTCCCCCGAGGCACCGCGCACGAGGCTAAAGCGCCGGTTCACACTTTCCGAGAGCCGTGAAGATGAACGCTCAGCATCAAGGACCATTAATTCTGTCCAGATAGATTTATTAACGGCGAAGCCTGTCCCGTAACGCCTCGTCCAGCAACTGAGTAATGGTGATTCCGGTTTCTGCGGAGTAAGCATCCAGCTCATCACGAAGACCGATCTCGATCTTCGACGAGAAGGGCTCCATGCGGCGCTTTCCCCTCGGACGTCCTGGACCGGGCCGCTTCACTTCACGTCCGGCGGCAGGCAGTTGCTCCGTTGGAGCGTACGCCCGTTCGCCACTGCCATGAGTGGGCTCATTGGGTTGGGCTCGGTCGGCCCGGGCCTCAGGTGCGGTCAGCACTTCAACAACGTCGGCGGCGGGAGCTTTTCGTATTGACGACTTACGTTCCAACGCCATGGCTAGTTAACTCCATCCAGGTAGCGCGCGTGGGCGACAAATTTTTCCGTCATGATGGCGGCTCCCCTCCCTGAGAGCTTTGTCAGCGGCGATCTCGTGCTGACGGAGTCTTGCATTGCTGTCCTGAGAGGGAGGTGGGGCTCTCGAATGTCCTCGCCGTAAGTGTTCTCCAGCTCGCCAATCTGAAAGGAATGCTCGGAGGTCAGGGGTGAACTGGTTTTGTTGATGATGATGCCCAGGAAGTCCAGCTCGGGGTTCAAGTGCGGCAGTGACTTGACCTTCTTTACGGTTTCAAGAAACTCCGTCACGCCCTTAACCGAGAACGCCGCCGGTTCAGTGACTGCCAGAACTCGATCCGCCCAAATCAGTCCGTTCAGCGTAAGCCGGCCTAGTGCCGGAGGGAGGTCGATGAGGACATGGTCATATTGTTCTAGCTCTTCGGCCCCCCAGGCTGCCGTCTTAAGGCGCATTTCGGGCGTTAGCAAAGCCTCTGACTCGAGTCGCGCAAGCGATTCGGAGCTTGGGACGAGGTCAATACCTGCCCACGTGGTGGTAGTGATTGCCTGGCCCAGAGTGCCGGCCTCTCCCCCGTAGAGCACGTCGAAGACGTCGAACTCCCCTGATCCTTCAAGCGCCTCTGTAACGTTTGCTTGTGGATCAAGGTCGATAACGAGGACACGCCGTCCTATCAAACGCAACCCCGTTGCCAGTCCCAGCGTTACTGAAGTCTTGCCGACACCGCCCTTACGGTTACCGATCGCCGTGATCTTCATGCCCTAATCCTCCTCAAGCTTTTGAGACGAAAGGATGGGGGCTACGCTCGCCATCCTTATTTTCGTCAATCAATCTGTCCTTATACCAATCTATCAGCCCATCCGTCAGAACATCAATCTATATGTATGTCTATCTATCCTTACATCAATCCATCAATCTTTCATTATTTCTGTCATGACAGAAATAATGAAGAGTAGACGATCTCGCATTGGACGTTGACCTGAGGCAATGCTTGAACCCTCCCTCCGAATCACCCCCCGGGGGGGCTCGGGGCACAGTGCGGTCGATCATGCGTGGCGCTCCAAGGGATTTTGTGATCCACTGAGCCTATCCATCAATCTTTCAATCTTTCTGTCATGACAGAAATATTGAGCAGCTGATCATCGCGCACTCAATGGTTCACCTGGCAGTTACCCTAGAAAACCGGGGGACCTCCGTGGATCCTTGGAAGACCCCACCGGCCGTTCGCAGCAGAGTGCAAACAGGGGAGTGCTTCGGGGGAGGCCCGTTACAATCTTTCAATATTTCTGTCATGACAGAAATATTTAATCCATTTCTTGGCGGGATAACCTACGGAGCTCGAGAACATTCGGCGGGTCAGCGAGCATCTCGAGGGCGGCCGGCTCGCTGAGTTGAGTGAGGCCATAGCCAAGGCAGGAAACGTCCTCATCGTTGGGTTCCGAACGGGCTATCCGGTTGCCATGCGGCTACGTGAGTCCCTCGCCCAAGTGCGTCCCCGGGTACTCCTCGCGCCCCAGCCGGGTCAGTCTCTGGGTGAAGAGCTCGTCCATGCCGGCGCCGGCGATGTCGTTATCGTTATCGGGTTTCGCCGTCGCGTCTCGGGCTTCGGGGACATCATGCGATTCCTGCCCCGCACCGGCGCCAAGACGGTGCTGATCGCCGACTCAACCGCGCGCAGGTATGCTCGGTCGACGGCCGGAACCCGCGCACAAGTCACCAGCATCCCGCCAACAAAGGTCGCAGAGTCAAAGTTGACAAGGAATCCTGACAGTCAAGACAACCGATGGAATGGGATTTTAGAGACGGCTTGCAGGTTGGGAAGGTTGGAAACCTCGCCTCCGACGGACGTCTGGGATGGGACCGTGTAAACGCATTACAACCCATCAAGTTCACGCAAGTCATGCTGCGTGCCATAAGTGCATTTGCTCATCTGGTCGTATCCAGTGTTCCTCGACCTCAGGATCAAAGAAACTTGTCTCATCGATCCGATCCTTCAGGAAACGATCCAAAAACGCATGCCAGACTGCACGTTCGTGGCGGTTACGGCTGATGTGTTCAAGGTAGTCGTCGAGAACACCGAGGCGATCAGCCAAGGTACGGAGGTTGACCGTCGTGGTCTTCCACGTTCGTCCGTCACGAGCGATCATGCCCAAATCTTCCATCGCTGCCAGGGCAGCTGAGGATGCGTTGCGGCTGATCCCAGCAGTCCTGGCAATCGCGGCCGTAGTGAGGCAATGCCGGCCGCGTTCGATGGCCTCATAGACGAGGGCAGCTGGGTCTCCCAGAGCCCGAAAAACGGGACGAACAGCGTGGATCTTTCCTTTGCGCCAGCTCAGCTCTTTGGCCAGTTGCTGGTAGTGCTCGGGGAGCTGGATGAGGTACACGTCCGCTGCTTTGTGGCGTGCGTCAGCTATCTTGGTGAGAATGCCATCGGACGCTTGAACCAGAACGGGCAATAACCTGGCAATGGTGACATGGTGTTTTCCCATCGAAGCGGCCAAGGTACGGCAACCGACATCGAGAATGTCTGTTTCCTTAGCCCTCATGTAACCCAGCAATCCCCGCATAAGCAGTCGGAGACTAAGTCCCTCCCTACCCCGTGTTTGCAGTCTGTGATCCAGTACCGCGTAGAGGATATTTTCAAGATCATTCACAAGCTGGTGCACACCAGCGCTGGTCCGGTTTCCTGCCCCCCCTGTGGGTAAGGGCGGGCTTGTGTTGTTAATAAGGGCACTCTTTTCCCGGTCTCTACGAGGGAGTGGTTTTTGGGGTGCCTTGCTTCCGGTGAATACCTGGGCTTTGGCCCATTCATAAGGAAGGAGCCGGCCCTGACGCTCCGGGTCACCATAGAGAGCGGCAAGGCCGGGGAACTGGCCGGCGAGTTCGTTTTGGATGTCCTGGATGGACCAGCCGCAAGCGCTGAAGTGGTTCAGGACAGCCATGCGCGCTTCGGAGGGGCTCTTGTACCTGGCAGTGTCGTATAGCCCGGTTCGGGCGGCCCTGCGGAGTGGCGCCTCGCTGCCTATCCTCAGTGATAGTGCCTGCAAGCCGCCGGTCCTCTGAGTGGCCACGGCTTTGGCTTCCCGGGCTTTCAGCGCGCGCTTGCGCGCCAGCTCTGGCGCCAAGGCAGTACGCAGCTCTATCACGGCGTGTCGTGGGTTGCGGCGGCGCAGGATGCCATACGCCTGGGACAGGGGAGTGATGAGCGTTTGGTGGCCACCGGACTTATGGACCGAACCAGGGACACGAATACACCCATCTGTAATGTTCTGGTGCGGGCTCGGGTCCAAGCTGGTAGCCATCAGGGCCAGCGCTTCGACCAACTCCCGGGCCTCGGCCGCGTCCATGCGATCCTGAAGCGGAACGTACAGGTGTCGTCCACCGTTGGGGGAGAAGTCCTCCACAAAAGACATGCCGGACGCCGACAACAGTCGGCCTACCCGGGCTGCGTCAGAGTCCACGACGCCCTTAAGGGCCTTCGAGGTATCGAAGTCCAGGCAGAGGGTGGCAACACTGCCATCCGTTCCGTGCACCATCACCGCTGCAGGGCGCTCCGGCAGCGAACGAGTGATCCTCGGTGCATTCTTCGGCCGTGGATACTGAAACCTTTGGCCAAACCAACGCCCCAGACGGTACGAAGGCGCCCCGGCGATCAGCGGAGCAAGGCTCCATTGGTCCGATGGGGACGCTTCTGCCGCGACACTCGGATTTGGATGTGTTGACGCCAAAACGGCATCCGGTACCATAGACAGCAACAGCCTCTCTTTGAGGGGTACGGAAAATCCACCCACCAGGGTGGGTGTTCTACAAGTTCAGATCTGATCCCGCCAAGAACTGGATCTGAACAGATACTTTGATGAAGGCCCGCATAATGCGGGCCTTCAGTTTTTAACTAGCCTGTGCGATAGGCAAGATCTCCTGTGTGTGCTCGGCCCGAAACTTCTCCAGATCGATGGAGTCGATGTGGGCAGCAACTAGGGGGGTTAGGTAGTCCACCGCGTTGCAGTCAAGAATGTCTAGGATGTCGCGCAGTTTTTCAGCGCGAGTGATGTCCGGTTTGACGTTGAATGTATGCCGTGGGCCCTTTGACGGGCGTCCACCCTGTGCGAGCTTTCGGAGTGCCATAGTGCTATCTAATCGGTTTTTGTTATCGAAACCTCTGATAGCGTCGGGCGTGTCGCGTCCTTTGTTCGACGGAGTGTTCCACAGCTCACATCCCCATGGCGTGGTAATCGCCATCGAAGTGAGCGGTCTCTCCAGTTGTAACTTGAACCAGTCGGAGAGTGGGGCGTCGATTGCTTCGGCTGTTGGCCGAAGGTTGGTTCTGTCACAGCCCAGGGTTGCGCGGATTTCCCCCACGCCATCTTCGCCATCGATGTTTACTAGGGCCTGGGCTGGCAACACAAGGCAGTTCAGTGGTGCCTTCGCCCCAATAAGTTTGGGGGCACAGTATTCCTGCATGTGTGAATCACCCGAATCCGGCTTGAGAGAACCTGTGGTTACACAGGGACTTGTTGCGGCGGCATTGACTTGAGTCCCCCAAGAACCCAAGTAAGCGACAGACTATATACATGCTCCGCACATGTACAACTCACGGCCTGTACCCCTCGGGGGATCCGGTAATATTTTGAGTCAGCTGTCCGCCTTCTCTTTGTGGCGGTCTACACAAGTGGCCGAGCTTGGCTAAAGGAGCTGTAACGATGGCAAATGGGGGCCGCAGCGTGTTTCTTACGCAGCAACAGAAGAAGGAGCGGCTTGCGGATCGCATGGGCATCCTGGTGGATATCTGGGAGTCAGATAACAACACTGCCCTCACGTACCCTCACGTCGAAAGCGCTCTTTCCTCACACGGGATCCACCTGTCACGGACACGCTGGTCCTACTTGGTCAATGGCACTGGCAGCCTGGTGACGGATCAAGAACTCCTGACGGGCATCGCAGAGTTCGTTTTTAACGTGTCGGCTACTTATCTCTGCGATCTCAACAGTGAGACCCCGCCTGAGGTAGAGGCCCGGATGGACTTCCTTGTTCAGTTGCGAAAGCTCAAGGTGAAGAACTTCGCCGCCAGAAACCTGGGAGCCATGTCGCCTGAAACGCTGAGGACAATCACTGAAATCATCGATGCGTCGATGAATGAGGAAAAGTAAATGACTCTCCCACCGGTTCAGGACAAGGTTCGGGAATTATGCGGGGACGGTACGACGTCAATGACGGAAGTCCTCGAGCGTCTAGCCGTAATCTGCGAGAAACCGATCAAGCTGATCGAGCAGGAGGGGTCGTGGGGAACTCTGACTGCCTTCAAATTGGACTTTGAAGATCACTTCAAGATCTTTGTCCCGCCGCAAGACTCGACGCAGTACAAGCTTCACTGCATCTATCACGAGCTCGGACACATATATCTGGAGAGCTTCCAAGGTCCCTTGGTTCTGCCGGATTTCTCTGAAGAGATGCTGAAGGCGGCTGCCGGCGCGAAAAGCATGAGCTGTTGTTCTGTTCCGAATCATCCCGTAGAGCGCTGGGTGGAGGATTTCGCATTCGAGATGTCAAAGAAGACCCGCACACGCAGCTCGTCCGATCCTGATCCGTTCCTCTGATAGACCATGAAACAGTTGCTCTTTGCGCTGCTGAGTGCCCTGTGCCTCCTTCGGATCCCTTCGGTAGTCAAGGTGGCGGAAGCCCGGGCATCGTGGGTGGCATCGATGTTCGGCCTGACGGCGCTTTATGTCCTGGGAACGGTTACGCCGCTGGCGTCCATCGACAGCTACCTCGGTGGCGTCAACGTGACGAACCTGCTTCAAGCCATCTTCGCGCTGCTCGCGATCTTCTTCTTCAACGACAGCGTGCGGCGGTTAGCGCACGTACCAGTCAGGTGGACTTACTACGCTCCGTTGCTGAGCATTCCCATCATGATTGTCAGCTTCGCCCTCATTGAGGACAAAGCTCCAACCTCTGCGGACTTCATTGATTACCGAATGGACCAGCTCGCAACTACCGTGTACAGCGGCACGTACATGTTCGCTTTGCTATTCACCGTGCTTAGGATCATCTACATGCTTCGGCACAAGGCGAGGGGTCTGTACGCAACATTCTCAGCGGGCCTGCTCGTGGTTGCGGCGGCCGTCTCGTGCCACATTGCATATGTGCTGCTGTTCCACTTCACGCCCTGGCATTCCTTCGCAGAGGCGATCGGAGCCTGGTTTGACCGTCTTTTCTATGCCGGCCTCTCGGTGACGGCTGCGGGGTGGCTGATTCTTTTCCTGTCCAAGCAGCTGCCGAAGTTACGGCTCTGGATGATCGATGCGCTTTGGCTTACTGCGTTGAGGATCCGGGTAAATGCAGATCAGACTCGGGTTAGTCCGGCCTGGGACCTGTTCAATGAAACGCTCGAAAACGGGGTCTACAAAAGCCTCATTGTTCTTCACAACTACCAGCGGGGGAACAAGTGCCCGTTCCCGGAGTCTGTTCAGGGCAGGATCAGCCAGATCGAGGCCAAGCTGGACGCGCGGGTCTAGCCTTCGGTCAGGATCGTTTGGTTGATCCAACTCGTGAGTTCGTTGGTGAAGGTGTGAGGTGACACATTCCACTCCTGGGTGTGGTGCGCTTCAGGTAAAGGAACCAAGGTGACGGTGTCGGGGTTCGCGCGTTGGAACGCCGCCGAGATTTCCCAGGGAACCTCCTGATCCGCGCTCGAGTGCAGGACCAAGGTCGGGATTGACACCCGGTTAGGTATGTCGACCCATTCAAGGGCATCGAAGTTAATCGGTTCGTCCAGCCCGAGCATCTTCGCGAACGGGGGAGCCTGCAGCAGGGACATGACAAGGCCGGCACCTACCGCAGGCACGCCGGCGGCCTGCGCTCCTGCCGTGATGGTCTTACGCCAGCTCGTGACCGGTCCTACCAGAACGATCCCGGCGATCCGGCCACGGTAGGCGCTGTGCTCCGCTGTGAGCAGGGCGATCGTCCCACCCATTGACCAGCCCGAGAGGATGATTCGCTGCGCGCCGTGAGCCACGGCGTAGGCCACAGCGCTTTCCACGTCTCGCCATTCCGTCTGCCCAAGGTGGCTCGATTCGGCCTGTGGTGTGCTGACCTCCACGTCGCTGCGGAATGAGGGCACCAAGGAGGTGAATCCCAAGGGGCTGAAGGCGTGGACGTCACGGAACATGATCGAGCGGTCGGTCCAGCTGCCATGGATGTGGATCACCCATGTGTCCGCGTTCTTACCCTCGAATAGCCATGCCGGCGCCGCACCGTACGCGGTGGGGATGTGTACCTCTTCATAGCGTGGGCCGACCGCAGACGGTTCGAAGAACACGTCGGGGGTCCAATCCACGATTGGCCCAAGGGATCCGGGCACGGAACCAGGCGGATAAATCCGCCGCTCTACGTACTTTTGATCCTCATTGATCAGCGTGATCTCGCCGACTCGGGTGTATTGCTCTGTCGCGGGGTCGAAGACCGCAAAGTCGCCCGGGGCTTTGGTGTAGTCATCCAAATCGATGCGGACTCTACGGCCGTCATCTGTCACTTGGGCGCGACGGTAGTCCTTTGGGCCCCGCTTGACGATCTTGCGGGCCATGACGACGGCGAACCCGAATAGTCCGGCAGCGGGCAGGAGGAAACCGACGCAGATCAGCATGCGCCGTGTCGTCAGCATTACTTCTTCATCCTCCAGCGCGGGTCAAGGCTGAGCAATGGAACCCACACATCGTAGCGTCCCTGCAGATTCTAAGTATGCATAATCCATGACCACTACAAGCGTTGCACATGTTCATTGCATGCGTGTAACGTGCTTTATTGGATCAAGAGGTATTGCTCTTTGACAGGCTTGTTATGAGGTGCGGGTGGTCATCTATCCCGGAGGTAGTCGATGTAGGCAGGGAGCAACTCAAACTCCACAGCATCAATATTGGCCTCATACTTTACTCGTTTGCCGCGCCGTTCACCCGCGGGCGAGTCGGCTTTAACAGCGCCGGCAGCTTCAAGCGCTTCCAGGTGATGTTGGAGGCTGGGCCGAGTCAGCTTCTTGTTGCCGTCCAGGATGATTCCCTTCAGGATCTCGCCGGTGGTGCACGGGCCCTTCTGATGCAGATAACGCAGGATGGCCGCGTGGGCTCGGTTCCCGAGAACTTCGATGGCTGCCTCAACCTCCTGCGGGTGATTGGGCTGTATGAGGCGCGGCATGCGTCTATCTTGCCCGATTATTTGGATTGCCTGAGTTCCGGTAGCGAGTGTATCGCTAAATGATCATCTTTGGTCTACAGTCGGATTGTAGGCGCTATGGGGGAGGGGGCGCATAACGAAGAAACCGTTGGCAGCGCACATAAAACGCAGCGGTATGCGAATGCAATGACAAAGCAAAGCGGGCTTTCTCAAAATGTCCAGCGGTGGAGTTTGTAAGGTGCCGGACCCCAAAAGGGTTCGATTTGGGGAACTAGGAAGGTGGGACCTTTCCATGACAGAGTTGAATTTTCCGGGCGCTCGACGCTCGGATATGTATGTAGAAACGGACGAACGGCCTGAGCCGGCAGGCGTGGCCACGAAAGCTTTCGAGGAGCCTGCGGATCCGTTTGTAGAGCGGGAAGAAGTTCGGGCCGCAGCTCCCGTCCAGGCTCCCAAAAAGAATGCGGATGATGAGGACACAGAGCCGATTGAGCCTGCCAAGAGCGGTTTGAACGGGTTCCTGAATCGGCTCTTCAGGGGTCTATTCAGGTTTGCTCCGTCGGCAAAAGAACTGGATGCGCGTGAACTTAAAGCATCGCAGGGCCGCTTTGAGGATCTGATCCGCCAGTCCACCTGGACTCGCGCCGTCGGGGTCGCCGTGGCCAACAAGAAGGGCACGGCCGGGAAGACACCCCTTTCCATTCTCCTGGGCGGCGTCCTGGCCGCCATCCGTGGCGGGTCCGTGGCAATCCTTGAAACCTCGGACGACAAGGGCCAGCTCGCCTACCGTGCTGAAGGTGATCCCCAACTGGGTATGGGAGAACTGGTCGCGAACGTTTCCAACGTCCGCACCCAGTCCCAATTACGGGGCTACACAGTGACGCAGACAAGCTTCGCCTCAGTGATCGGTTCCACGCCCCAGTGGCGGCCACCGCTGACCCGCGAGAACGTGCTCGATGTGGCCTCAATCGTGGACGAGCACTTCACGATCCGCGTCATGGATACGGGTAACCAATACAGCTCAGGGCCATTCGGCGCTGTCGTTGAAGTGTCCGACGTCCTTGTGATCCCCACGATGCTCGCTCAGGACGCCGTGTCTGAGGCGCTGGAGCTGCTGGAGTTTCTGGAACACCAGGGCCGGGACGCGGCGCGGCTAGCCCGGACGGCCATTGTGGTGATGATGTCCGACGGCCGCCCGGAGTTCAAACCCTCCCGCCTGAAGAAGCAATTCATGGACAAGGGCATCGCCGAAGATCACATCTACGCCGTCCCCTACGACACCCACGTGGCCGAGCGCGGTGCGCTCACGCTCAGCAAGCTGGCTCCGGCCACCCGTCAGGCATTGACGGCCATCGCCGCCGGCGTCGTCGCCCAAACCAACCAGAACGCCTTCGCAAAGGATCGGAACCGATGAGCGTCATTCTTTCCACACTCGTAGAACTCTCAGCGCACGTTGACCCTTCCACCGTCGTGCAGGCCGGCCCGGTGCCAATGATCGCGAACCCCTTCCCAGGCATCCCCGATTTCACCTCCTTGGGTGGGAAGTTCACCGAATGGTGGCAGAGGCTTTTTGCTGCCGCGTGGGGTATCGCCATCATCGTGGCGGGCGTCTACCTGATCATCGGTTTGACCGCGATGGCGAAGGCCGACTCGAACAACCCACATGCTCACGCAGAGGGCAAGAAGAAGGCCGTGGGAGCGGGTATCGGTCTGGGCTGCCTCGCCGGGTTTGGAGTCATCGCCGGGGCGATCCTCGCGGTGGCGGGCTGATGGTGCGCCGGAGCCCCGCGGCCGGCGGCCGCCGCGGGCTCCCGCTTTGGGCATGGATCGTGACCGGCCTCGTCGTCGTGCTCGCCCTAGTCGGCGGCGTGAGCGCCTGGTACCAGGGGAGTCCGCGAACAGGCGAGCCTGCTGCTGACACTCCTGCTCCAACTGCTGACGCGGCAGCGATACCCAACGGCTGCTTGGCAGGTGCACTGAACGATGCCGACGGCCTGCTGCAGGCACAGAAGGATGCCCCGCACAGTCAGACTGGGGCGGTGGGATTCGGCGCCGCCGTTCTGCGCTGGACCGCACAGTATCCTCGGGCCAGTGCTAACGACGCGGCCACCGTCGCACAATCCATTCTGGCGAGAGGTGCATCCGGAACGATCGCTGATTTGGCCGCGAACGGCGCAGCTCCAAAGAGCTACCCTGGCGTGACGTCTGCATCGTTGAATCTGGCTGACGGCCGATACGTGGTCGAGGAGGCCACCCCCGACATGGTTCGGGTCACGGTTGGGGGCGCCGAGATTGTCAACGGAAAGTCGACTGACCGTAAGTTCGGCTCCACGCTGACGATGGTGTGGGAATCCGGAGTGTGGAAAGTTCGCAGCGATGGATCTGAGCGGAGCCTTGATGAGCTCTTCGCCGAAGGTTCCGCGTTCTCAGGGGGGTGCTGATTCATGCTGACGCTGGTTCCTTCGGAAGACAGCCCGGATCCCGGCGTTCTCGGAGGACTGGTCAAGGGGGTCACCGAAGTCATAGGGGCTACTAAACCCGTGGCGGATGCCGTAGGCGGGGCAGTGAATTTCGCTGCTGATCCTCTGGGGGCAATCTTTACTGCCACCCGAGCTGGCGCTCAGGGCTTGGCGAAGGATCTGCTGCCGGCGTTGTCCAAGGCCACAGAGCCGGATCTGTCGGTGGATTGGTTCATCAAGGCCTATGCGATCAGTTTCGCCCTGTCCATTGTGGTGTGGGGTTTCCTGCTGGTGTTCCAGTTCGTTGCAGTCGCACGGGGCGCTTTGGCCGGCCAGGAGTTCGCAGAGGTCCTGACGACGAAAACGGCGCTGTTCTTCGGCGGTGCGCTGTTCGGTCCGTTGATCGGTGTGATGGCGGTCAAGACCTTGGGTTCATTGTCGGACAGCCTGATTTCGTGGGGCATCGTTTCATCGTCTGAGCGGATGCTGGCAACGATGGACTCGATGCTAAAGACCGACGCGGCCGCTTTCCCTGGCGGCGTGGTCGTGGGGATCGCGCTGATGGTCTGCATGATCATCGGCCTGTTCGTCGTCGTGATCATGCTGGCGGTGATGCTGGTGACGCTGTATTTCTCCGGGGTTATGGCGCCGCTGGGCATGGTCTGGTTCACGTCGGCCAAGCACGGCTCGTTCGGCCGGAAGATCCCTCTGTTGTGGTTTGGCATTCTCGCTTGCCATCCGCTGCTGTTTTTCATGCTGGGTGTTGCGTACAACATGATTGCCGCGTCCGCGTCCTGGATGAAGTGGAGCGATGGGCTCGGAACGCTGATGAACATCATCGCGTCGTTTATCGCGTTGATGATCGCAGGCTTGGCCCCGATGATGCTCATGAAGTTCGCCCCGGTCATTCCCTCGGGGGCTGGCGGACAGAACGGCCCCTCACTGACTCCTCCTCAAAAGGACTACGGGCCGCAGAACATGCGGGACGTGAAGGACATGAACCGCGGCGACTCTTCTGCCGGTGGTGATTCCGGTTCCGTGGGCTCCGACTCGGCTTCACAGGATCGGGCTGCGTCTGCGGAAGATGGGTCGCTGGTCCGAAAACTCCGCGAGCTGAACGGCGATTCGCAAGCTGACGCGGCTGCAAGCCCGGATGGCGTCCCGGTGGCACCCAAGGCGCCCATGGGAGGCGGCCCCAAGGCCAGTGTCGGCGCTGGTGCCGAAGCTGGCGCCGGTAGTTCGGTTGCCGGTGCCGGTGGTGCGGCAACGGGCGCTGGCGGTGCGGCGGCCGGCGGTGCGGAGGCGATGGCGGCCGCGGGTGCCGCCGAATCCTCGACCGGTGTTGGTGCAGCGATCGGTATTCCTACCCTCTTGGCTGCGGGCACGATGGCGGCCGCGGAGAAGGCCAAGGATATGGGCGAGGCAGCGGCACGGCTGGGCGCGGCAGGTGGAGAGTACGCGGCCGGCGGTATGGACGACGAAGCGGAACGGTACGGGGGATAAGACGATGGCGACACGGTTCATTGGCGGGGAATCGGGGCACCGGAGTTTCTTTGGCGGTATCAAGTCTAAGTCGCAGCTGATCGGCTTGGGCGGGTGCCTGGCTGTCGGCTTCTTCGGGATGATGTTCACCGGCTGGCCCGGGCTGCTGGCCGGCGTGCTCTCGGGCGTGGTCGTTTACCTGCTCACGGCATCGACGCACCGGGGCTCGTACTGGGAGCGGCGGACGCGGCGGGTCCGTTGGAAGGCGCGCCAGAAGGCCGGCACTGACCGGTTCGTCCCGTACACCGCAGCCGCGTGGGACGAGGCCAGCGCGTTGGCCGACATGGCCACCGGCAGTGCCGAGAAGGCGCGGATCATGACAGCGGTCCGCTCGCGTCCGGACGGGGCCGACGGGATGGGCTGGCTTGACGCCCGCACCGGCAAACCCGGGATTGCCTGGCACGCCCCGGTCGGGGAGCAGCCGTATCTGTCGGTGGCGTTCGAGGTGTCCGGGCAGCTGCGCGGCGCAGAATCGCAGCGTAAGCAGGAGCAGGCGCAGGCCGGTTTCGGGGCCTTGCTGGCAGGCTTCGCGCCGGCTTCCAAACTGGTCAGCGGTATCCAGTCCATCACGCGTGTGCTGCCGCCGGACCTGGCGCTGAACGAGGCCTGGGTCCAGGACCACCTGGCGGCCGACGCTAATCCTGCGGCTGTGCGGTCGTATCAGGAGGTTCTGGAAAGGACCGGACGCGACACGTTCGTGCAGCGGCACCTGATTGTGGGCCGCTGGCCCCTGACACCGGATTTCTATGCCACCGCCGCCCGTTACGGTGCGGGGCGGGATGGTTGGCGACTGTTGATGGCCGCGGAGATCTCGTCCCTGGCCCGGTCCCTGCGGGCCGGCAAGCTCGGTGAAGTGCGGCCGCTGACCGCACGGGCGGTCGTGGCGATGATGCTGCACCAGCAGAATCCGTCCCGTCCGCCCTTGATGGTGGCCGGGGTCCGGGCCGACCGGATGGGTCTGCCGTCCCGGGATGAGTGGAACTCCACCTGGGTCACCGGCACGAACCCGATCACCGGCACTGAGGTGGTGTGGGGTCACCGGACGGCGATGATCAGCGCCGAGAACATGGAAACGGGGGAGCGGACCCCGTACTGGCTGCTGGCCCTGCTGCACAACGCCGGGTCCGGGGCGAGGACGCTCAGCTTCCAGCTGGAAACCGTCCCGGCCGATCAGGCCCGGCTCCTGGCGTCAAAGGACGTCGTCCGTGACATGGCCGCCGTGATCGCCAAGCAGAAGAAGGGCCAACTGGTCGATCCGGCCACGGATGTGAACCTGAAGTCGGCCCGAGCCCGGGGTGCTGACCTGATGCCCGGCACCGGCCAGCATGGCGTGAACTGGGTTGGCTTCATCACCATTTCCGCCCGCACCCAGGCCGGCCTGACCGACGCCGCCCGGCGGCTGGAGGAATCGGCCGGAACCGCCGCCGGCATCGGCAAGCTCGAATGGCTGGACACCTACCAGTCCGCCGCCTCCGGGACCACGTGGCCGATCTACCGGGGCACGAAACCGGCCACACCAACCCTCGGCGCCAAGATGATGGACCAGCTGGCAGGACGCGGCGAGAAGGAAGAGAAGGTCGCCTGATGGGCACGATCGAAAAAGCCGGCGTCGCCGAACACAGCAAAGACGCCATCACCGAACCCGACACCACAGCATCCGAAACCACAGCACCGGCCCAGGCTGATTTTCCTTTGATCCCGGAAGCGGGTCAGGCAGCCGTGACGGATCCGGCTGGGACGGGATCCCTTACAAAGGATTCCTGGATCCGCCGGATCCCGCTGCTGCGGGTGTTCGCTGCCCCGCACATCGCACCGGCCCAAACCCTGGAATCGGGGGAGTGGCCCCCGTACGCGGAGCAGGGAACCAGGCTGCGGGTCCGGGAACGGGCGGCCCGGAACGGGTTCTACGCCCCCTTGTTCCAGGGCGCTCCGACCACCACCCGTCAGGCCGAGGTCCTCAACACAGCCCTGATCGCCGCCCCTACCGGCGTTGAAGGTGTCGCGGCCGGCCGGGACGTTCTGTCCCAGACCGCGATCAGCAAAGACCCGATCACGGATTACAACTCCACGCCCCGGCGGATCACCTCGACCAACGTCCTGGTCGTCGGAGACGTCGGGGCGGGGAAGTCCGCCTACACGAAAACGGTGTACGTGATGCGGCCACTGATCCTGCGGCATCGCCGCGCTGTCGTCTTTGACAAGAAGAACGAAAAGGGCGAGGGCGAGTACTCACACATTGTCCGGGAGTTCAACGGCGACCACATCAAATTCGCCATGGACGGGTCCGGGGTTATTTTCAACATCCTGGACCCCGCCATTTCCGGGGTGAACGATGACGGGCTGAATAACCAGCTCGTGTACCTGAACACCATCCCGGCGCTCATGCGTGAAGGCCAAGGCCCCAATGAGTGGGAGCGGAAGGCGCTGCGCCTGGCGTACCGGGCGATGATGAAGAAATTCGAGGGGACCCGCACCCCGACGACGGCGGACCTGCACGACCTGCTGGGCCTCATCGACCCCATGGATCCCAGCCTTCACGGCATGAGCGGGGCCACGCTTGAACAACTGCACCAGTCCGGGATCTCCATGAGGTTCTGCTTCAACGAGCTGCTGGAGACCTATGGGGCGATCTTCGACGGCGAAACCTCGGCCGACGTCCGGCTGAACCGGAAGCTGACCTCGTTCGATATTTCCCAGCTGCCCGACACCGGGCCAGCCATTCCCATGGTGATGGGGCTGGCGAACCTGTGGCTGCTGGGCACGGTCCGCCGTCCCGAAAACCGGGGCATCCGCACCAACGTGATCAACGAAGAGGCCGGGCACATCCTCGCAGGTCCCTTGGCCGTCCAGCAGCGGTCGAACATCAAGCTCTCCCGCGGCCTGGGCCTGTCCAACATCTACAACATCCACAAGGGCGCCACCGACGTGCCGGCCGGGTCCCCGGGCATGGCGGTCATCGAAGAGGCACAGACGGTGCACATCTTCCGGCAGGACAAACCCGAGGCGGCGCAGTGGTGCGTCAAGACGTTCGGCCTCAACCCGGACTCCGCCGCGGACATCATGGTCCTGCGCAACGGCCATCACCTCCTCAAATCCGGTGCCGATGTGCCAGAGGTGGAGATCGAGCATGTCCGCTCCGCCTGGGAAGTGAAAATGACCGACACCGATTCGGCACTGCGCGAAACCGACTCCGCCTACGCGGACGTGGCCTGAGGGGAAGACCATGACTGAGAACATCACCGTAGAAAAGCACAACCCGGGCGGCTCGAAGGTCAAACAGACCGAACGTGAGCTGATTGCCTTGGCGGTCCTGGCCGCCGGTCTGTGGCACGTTGCCCTGGTCTGGACAACGGGTCTGCCGTTCCGGGACTGGCCGGCGACCCTGAAAGCCCTGCTCGGCTCGATCGTCAGGCTGATCGCCCCCTCTTCTGGAGCAACAGCCGGGACGGCGTCCCCGGTGGCGGTGAACGGCCACCCCGGGGATCAGTGGGGCTGGCCGGTCACGGTCTGGGCCGTCCTCGTGGTGCTGGTCGTCGCTGCCTACATTGGCGCGTTGTTCGGATTGAAGGCGGCCCGTGTTCGCCGCCGGAAGGCCAGGACGGGCGAGAAGGGCATGAGCACGGCCAAAGGCATCCGGACACGCATCGAAGGCGCCGAAGGCTCTTCCCTCGCCCCGGCCGTGTACGTCCTGGACGGCCAGGAGATCGCCATCCGCCTCGAAGACACCGCCTGCACGGTGGCCCCGCCCAAATGGGGAAAGACCACCTACATGGTCGCCGGCATGGTCGCCGACGCTGACGGCGCGGTGATCACCACGTCCACCCGGCCCGACGTGCTGCGCCTGACCGTCGGTGTGCGGAAAGACGCCGGGAAGGTCTACGTCGCCGACTTCGACGGGCTCAGCCAGTACCCGGACAAGCTCCGCTGGGACATGGTCGCCGGCTGCGAGGACCCACAGATCGCCTCCGAGCGGGCCTCCGCCATGGTGAACGCCATGCCCCGCACCGGCGCCCCGTCCTCGGCCGACCGGTACTTCGACTCCGGGTGCGTGATGATCCTCGAAGCGCTGCTGCACGCGGCCGCGCTGAAAGACGGCGGGTCGATGCGGGACGTGCTGCGCTGGTCGCAGAACTTCTCCGAGCACGAACCGGCGAACATCCTCCGGCAAAAGTCGCCCACGGTGAAGACCTGGGCGGGGAACCTCGATGAGTGGTGCCGGCAGAACAACCCGGACACGATCGGCAACACCAAGACCACCCTGGGCAAGATCACCGGGCCGATGAAGAACGAAAACGTCCTGTCGATGCTGTGCCCCACCGGGGATGATCCGGGGATCAACGTCAACACCTTCACGGACGAGGCGAACACCTTGTACTGCCTGACCCGTGTGTCGATGAACGCCTCCACCGCCCCGATCGTCACGGCACTGGTGGAATCCCTCGTCCAGGCCGCGATCCGCCGGTCCGGTGCCATGGCCTCGGGAAAACTGGATGTCCCGTTGTCCGTGATCCTTGACGAGGCCGCCAACACCTGCGCGCTGCCGTCCCTGCCGTCGCTGATGTCCGAGGGTGGCGGCAACGGCATTCACACCTCCGTGTTCGTCCAGACCTACTCGCAGCTGGTGAACCGGTGGGGTGAGGAAGGAGCGGAAACGATCTTCGATTCCGCGGCCGCCAAGACCATTTTCGGGGGCATCTCCGACGTGAAGTTCCTGACCAAGATTTCCGACCTGATCGGCCGGCACTGGGTGGAGCACACCTCCACCTCATCCTCAACCGGTAAGGACGGTGTCCCCTCGGTGAACATCTCCAAGTCCAAGCAGCTTGATCAGAAGATGCGCGTCGATGAGATCCGTAAGCTCCCTCAGGGCAGGGTCCTGTTGATGTACCGCGAGATCGAAGCGGTCGTCAATGTCGTGCCGTGGTGGGAACGGCCCGACAGCGCCAAATTCAGGGCCTCCCGTGTCTGGTGCCTGAAGCAGGAAGGCATCACCGCCGAAAGCGCCGCCCAAGCCGCCGAGACCGAGAACACCGCCGAAGCGGAACAGGCGGCCGCATCATGAACCACGAACCACCACTGAACCCCGAACCATCATTGCGCCCTGAACCATCACTGAGCCAGGAGCCGCCTCCCGAGGAAGACACGATGCCCGATGACGCCTGGCTCCCGCCAGAGGACGCACCACCAACCCCGGCACTGTCGGCCCCGGCCAACGCCGGGGAAGCGGCCACCGGAACGGGCGAACTGGCCGGGCCGCCGGAACTGACTGGGCTGCCCGGGGTGGAGGCTATTCCGGAGCTGCTGGACCGGATGGAGGCCGTCGAGGAGCTGGCCGCGGGGCTGTACGAGGAACTGACCAGCCATCCGGCCGGCGGGCCGTGGTTCTGGAAGGGGCTGAAACCGAAACAGCGCAAAGAGCTGTGGATCGAGCTGGACGGGTTTGTGGTCTGGCTGCAGAACAGGATTCTGCGGCACTCCTCCAACTCCGCCGGGTGGATCCCCGAATGCTGGTACCGCCACCCTGACGCCGTCGAGCTGCTGACCGCGCTGATGGTGGCACACAAGGCCGCCTACCAGGCCAAGTCCACCAAGCCCGGCTTTGAGCTCACCGAGTGGTTCAGCCGTGCGCTATGGCCGACGATGGACTCCCTGTCCCAGCGCATGACCTTCAAAAACTGCATGGAAGGCCAGGGACACTTCGACGCCACCAGCCCCGGCCTTCAACTCACCGCCGCCAGCCCGGACTTCACAGCGTTCGTCCAACGACAAACGGGCGGCACCCCGGTCCCTGAAGCTGGGGCCACTGCAGGGGAACCTGCCCATGCGTAAAGCCGGGCTGTTCCTGCTGATTCCGGCGCTTCCCATCCTCATCGTGTCGTGCCTGCTGCTGGTGGCCGTTCTCTCCGTGGGCGGCGGCACCGCCCCCGCCCAGGCCGCCTGCACCAGTGTCAACGGCAAGAGCTTCAATCAGGAGCAGATCCCCAACGGCTGGGGCGCAGCCGTGGCCAAGGCCGCGAAGACCGCCGGGGTGCCGGCCTCCGTGCTAGCCGCGCAGCTGGAAGCCGAAAGCGGCTGGAACCCCAACGCCAAATCTCCCGTCGGAGCCTCAGGCCTGGCACAGTTCATGCCCGGCACCTGGGTCACCTACGGCGACGGCGGAGACGTGCTGAACCCGAGCCATGCCATCGCCGCGCAGGGCCGCTACATGGGCGCCCTCGTCAAGCAGCTCCTCCCTGTCGCCAAGAACACCGGGCAGGACATTATCCGGCTGGCCCTTGCCGGCTACAACGCCGGTCCCGGCGCCGTTCAGGCGGCCAAGGGGATCCCGGCGTTCGCCGAGACCCGCGATTACGTGGACAAGATCATGCGCACCGCCCAGGAAAAATACGGCGACTCGTGTCCGGCCAGCGGGTTCGAGATCGGCGCGCTGACCGGCAAATCGTCACACCCACTGCCCGGCTCAACCTTCACCTCAGGGTACGGGCCGCGGCCCACGCCCGCGGGGACATTGAACATCGGCGGGAACTTCCACTACGGCATCGATTTCGCCACCCCCGGAGCCGCCGGCACCGTCGTGGCCGTGATGGACATGAAGATCGTCATCGCCCACGAACTGCAGTCCAGCTCCGGCACGTGGGTCGCCGGGGTGAGCCTGGACGGCAAGCTCACCGCCACCTACTCGCACATGGAAGCCGGGTCCCTGCGCGTGAAGGAAGGCGACACGGTCTCCGCCGGCACGCCGCTGGGCACCGAAGGCGCCACCGGCAACGTCACCGGCAGGCACCTGCACTTCGAAATGTACCAAGGTGCCCCGAAGGATCCACGACTGGGGGCAGTTGATCCCAAGCTGGGTGAAGTGAAACCCATTGACCCGACACCCATCCTGAAAGGCAAGGGCGTTCTATGAGGTTCACCAAGATGCTCGCCGCTGCTGTCCTGGCGGCCGCGCTGCCACTGGCCGGCTGCGGGCAGACAGGGACAGGCGAACAGCCTTCCCGGGCCCCGGCCGTGACAGAGACCCGGAAGCCGGCACCGTTCGACACGACAGTGGCGCAGCTGCTCGAGGTGGACCGGGCCAATCCGGACAAGGTCGCGACTGCGTTCTCCACCCTGGTCACGAGCTGGGACGTGGCCAATGACCGAACGGAGACGGCGGCCGCGGTCCGTGCCCGCCCGCTGATGACTCCTGCGCTGGCGTCCCGGACCGTGGAGCCGCAGCGCAACGCTTCCCAGGCGTTATGGCTCGAGCTGGGACCGCTGGGCGCCTTCTCAGCCCCCACCATCGGTCCCGGTGTACCGGTCGACGGTGATGAAGGCACCGACACCGACGACACCGCGTACCGGAACTTTACGGCCACGTGGACGTGGCGCGATGCCGACGGAAAGCACCTGAAGGGCGATGAGCGGAAGCGGAACATCTTCCTGGTCCTGACACGGTCCAAGGGTGCATGGTCGGTTGCCGACTATGTGACCGAAGACCTGCCCGCCTGACGAACGAGAGACCTCAGACTGTCCCCTGCCCAGAGACCCGCAGGGCCGGCAAGCCATCCACCTTCTTGCCGGCCCTTCGTTCCCCTCCCACCTTTGTGGGAGGAATAGAAGCCATCGTCCCGGTTATCGCCGGTAGCCGGGACGATGGCTTCGCTGTTGCTCTGCTGGTTCAGTGGCCATGACTTTCTCCGCTTCGGCCGCACGCTGCCGGCGCAGCTGCTCCAAGGCGGCCTTGACCTTTCCCGCACCCTGCGGCTGCATGATCGTCTCAGCTGCCCGGGAGATGGCTTCCTCCGTGCGCGGGCGCGACTGCCCCTCCGGTTGCCGGGACTGCCTCAAGTAGACGTTGGCCGCCGCCACCAGCCGACGCGGTTCATTGGTGGCCACAGCCAGTGTCACTTCCTGGTCAACGTTCTTCCCGGCGGCCGCGGCAATGCGCCGTATCCGGCCCAGCGCTTCGCTTTCGGAACCGTCGAACACTACACTGGAGGGCGAAGCAACAGCGGGCCCTCTGCCCCGGTCACGACCGGATTCATGGGAGACAGTCTGCTGGACCCCCGGACTTGGCTGCGGCAGATGGGGGTTGCTTCGTTTAACGGATACATCCGCGCCGTCCACGTGAAGCACGGTCGAGATTCCCTGCAAGGGTTCGAACCACTGCTTGTCCCCGACGGCCAAGTTCCGTCTGAACGCCCACACACTCAGGTCAGCTGCCCACAGCAGGGGCTCTTTGCCCGGCGAGGTGTGGTGAACGTGCACAGCACGGTCGATGCTGCCCGCTGACCTAAGCTGCCTGATCACGCGGGTGTCGTCGGCGTCCCCACCAGGATGGACTTTCGCGTTCCGGGACTCCGCCACCAGGAGCCGTACTGCATTGACGCCTGAGCCGCGGGTCAGTTCCTTCGTCAGGGCGCCCAGACATTCATGCCTCGCGGTTATCATGCCTGGATCGTCCCGGCGGATCTGGGTCTGGACAGTGACGATGTTGAAGTCAGCAGCCCCTGCAATGTAATCGATCATTTCCTTAATGACCCGTTTGCCGGCCGGTGTGCGGTAAGCCTCAGTCGTGTGCCAGTACCGGCTACCGGGAATGTCCATCAGCACATCACGCACCAGCGCACCCTGGTCGCGGCCCACGATGACGGCCGACATCGAATAAAAGGGCCGTTCGTCCGTGTGCAGCGGCTCCCGGTAAGACTCATCAATGAAGGCCACCGGCCCCGTCGTCGTCCGATATAACTCCGCCAAGGGCCTGTCCGTCAGGCCGAAACCATGCATTCCCCCCACGGGCCCTGCCTTTTCTAATCGGAAGCCTCAAGCCTATCGGGGCGTCAGGGGTCAGGGTCTACACCGGCGGCCTGAGCTAGACGCCGCGTTCGTTCTGGCAAGTTCGGCACTCCCGCCGGCCACCCACGGTGCTCATGTCGATGACCACTACGCCCCTGGCGTCATTGTCCAATTTGTCTGCACGACGCTGCACCGAAGTCGACATGTTCACCCGCGGAGGCAAGGACAGCACCAGCATCCAGCACAGGTCCATTCCTGTGTATCTGCATGCACCCTCACACCTGCTCGGCCTCGTCGCTCTGAGGCTGGTCCTCAATCACCTCCGGCGCCTGGCCCCTCCTGAGGGTGTTCCGGTTTTCCCAGACCCAGTCCTTGACCTGATCCCTGGAGATCAACCATGTCTTCTCGACTTGGTAAGCAGGAATCACCCCGCTCTGGAGCCAGCGGTACACGGTGTTCCGGGAAAGCCCGAAGAGTTCTTCGAGGTGCTGAGGTGTCAGACGCTCGGGGTACTTGGCGAAGAGAGCTTCAAGGTACTTGGGGTCCACGCTCAGTCCGTCCCACCGCATGAAACCATCTCAGACCACAAATTGGTACTTTGCGGTACTGAGAGAGATTCAGAGTGCCTAATGCTGTTGTTCGGGGTCATCTTCGCCCTTTCGCGTCGGAGGGTACCGATACGATCTTTGCGGACATTCCCAAGGGATGTGAAATGCCGGTCCCAAGAATCGCTCCGAGACCCTCGGCATGACTGTCTCGGAACACTAGCGTTTCGCGACTGGCGGATTCAGGGGTGTTGCACTCACCGCCTGAACTCGCCACTCAGGGGTTTTGAGACACAGTCCCCGGTTTAGGACGGTCCAGTGTCTGCCGTCGAGGCTCCCGGCGAGACTGCGATGCGCGGCGCCAAGGGTTCCGGATAGTGACAAATCGTCGGGAACCCCGGCGCCACAGCCGCAGGTTATCCTCCGAGTATTGGTTCTGCCGGGTCTGCCGGCCTCGTCCCGACAGTGCGCGGCTGGCTGTTGGCTGCGCCCATAGCTGCGTCCAGAAGGATGAAGCCGAGCGGGCTCTAGGCGAGCCGCGGCAGGAACATTCCTATGGTGATCGTGACCATGATCACGGCCCGATGTGCGCAGAGGAACGCTATGGGGTGCGGGCTGCGCAAAGGCCCAGGCGCTGCCGCGGACGGGACGGCGCTTCCACCACAGCACGTAGCCCCAGATGGCCATGGCGATCAGGCCACCGGAACGTTTAGCAAGGAAAGATATTCTCTCAGGTCTCCAAGCCATACGCGTTCGCTATTCACCCGGAAGACTGCCGACTGTGCCTGAAGGAGAATGCCCGGCGATTTGCTGCTTCTGTGACCGGCAGTGGCAGGGTTCGGCTGCAAGTGTTGACTTAGAAGTCGGGACTCGGGCGAAGAGAAGCCTGTGATAGTGATTTTTGCCGGCTCCACACTGAGCGTGAAGTCTAGCCAATGCGTGGTCCTGAGCCCGTTAGTCTGTTCAGGAGAGCACAAGCGGGTGCCCACTGTCATTGAGGATGCCATGAACGACCAGAATTCTTTTGGAGCGATGCTTGCGATTATTTCCGCCGTTCGTGATGCTCGCATCGGTCCTGCCTTGATGGCGACCGTGGTGACCACCCGCAGCGGAGTCCTTCGAAGTGTGGCAACGGCGCGTGTTAGTTTGGGCGATCGGCTCTGGTCCCTGACTGACGAACATAGCGCGTCCGCCTTTCACCCGGAAAGCGGGTGGACCATCAGCCACAGCGACGGAGTCGTTGAGACATTGCCCAGAGAGCGTGACGATTGGATACCACCGCGATTGCGCCTGTTTTTCCCCCTTTCCCTCCCCATTTGGGGTGAGCAGATGGACAGTTGGAGGGTCATTGACGCTGAAGTGTCCGGAGGGGATGCGCATCTGCGCTTCCAGCACAAAGAAAATGCGGAATTTTTTGGCCAGGCAACCATCGACCTCGAATGGGGTATTGCGACGGAGTTCACGGAGCCGTGGGAGCGGACGACGCTTCAGGACATCAAGAGTCCCTGGCAATAGTTCCAAAAAAGCGTCGGGGTGTCATCCACAGTTGGATGTTCACCCCGACGCTTCTTCTCGTCCTGGCAAAGCCGAATCAGCTATGCCTCCCTGCCGTAGGGGTATTTACATGGGGCGGTGATGTAACACTGGAAGCGGGGGAGCTTGATGGTCCCGGCGACCTTGAAGACCCGCCCGGCGCTGCGGTCATTGATGGACATGTTGTACATTTCAGCGAAGAACTTTCCAGGCCCGTCTGTCTCAGGGAACTGTGTCTGAGTGAAGGATGTTCCAAACGAGAACGGTCTGAACACTAGGGTGTCCACATCCCTGTCCCACCAGAGGGGGATGCTTTCACGCATCCGCAGCGGAATGGTCACCGAGATTTGCCGCTTGTTCATCGACGTGTAGAAAACGTTGAAGGAGTGGCGCGTTTTTTGCAGGGAAATCCAGGTATTGAGCTTGATTGATGACTTCCAGATGACCACCTTTGCTGTCGTCATTTGGCCCCACCAGAGGGTGTCATTGGAGGAAGCTCGGTATTGGGAGTTGATCGTCGTGCTGAGTGGTTGCATTTCACCTGCTTGGGTGGTGGGTGATTCCGCGACGATCTCGGTATTAGTCAATTCAACTTGCGGGAGCAGTGCTGCCCGATCCTGTGCATCCAAGCCGGTAAGGTCGATCGGCTCTTCGGTCGGGCCTTCCTGAACCACCTCGGCGACAGAGTCCCCTGAGTCATCAGCTACGGCAACCGTGACCAGGTCAGCCACGCAGGTAAATCCGATGGATCGATCTGCGTCTTCAGCGACCGCGTCTTGGATTGATTCCTGTGAAGCAAGGTCGCTCGCGGTGTCCTCGCAGTTTGTGGAGGGCGCTGGTTGGTCTTCGCTGGTGTATTTTGCGGAGGTTGTGAAGCTGTAGACATTGCTGGTGCGTGTTATGAGGTCTTGTCTGCCCTCGACCCGGCCGGTGGCTGTCGCCGTCCAGTAGTAGGTGGTGCCAGGTGCGAGCAGTCCATCTGCTACCGGCATGTCTCTTGTGGTCCCGTTGGAGGTTTGGATCGGGTTTGATTGCCCGTCTGGATTGGTCGTCAGGGCAAAGACCAGGGTGCCGTCGTCGGGGAACGAACCATAGTAGGGGGCGTAGTCGAGAGTCGGCGGAAAATCCGTGGTGGACCCGTTAGCCAGGGAGGTGCCCCAGCGGGATGTTGACCAGTTACCAACGGCGAACTCGTAGGTGGTCATGACCTGTTCCCCGATAGGTGTTGTTGTTTCAGCGCTGATGACATGTTCACCGGTGTGCGCCGGGACCGCAATTGCGGGGCTAATGGAGGATCTAGCCGGCACCGAGTAAAGACCGTAGGAGGTGCCGTCATAGGCAACGGAAACGCTCAGTGGCGAGCCGTAGGGGTTCGTGGCCGCCAAGGTGCAATCGACCATCGTCGGTGTCGTTCCTTCCGTCCAACTTGCGCCGACGAACGGGGTGGGGCAGGAAAACGCAACGGTGGGCATTTTGGTGTACCAGCCGTTGAGGTCAAGGATGTAGTCCACGGTGTCGGTTGAGACGTTGTGGATCTTGATTGCGTTGTCCGAGCCCACCGGGATGGTGGCCAAGTTAGTGGTAAGAGCACCTGCCGTTCCCTTGTTGAAGGTTAGCGTGGCGACGTTGGTCGGTTCGGTTGTGCCGGATGCATAGGCACGGGCGTAGCCGCCGGCAGTGCCACTATCGATCACAATCAAGTTCGCCACGATGGCCGAGAGTCCGTTGTCGGCCGATGGTATATCGTTTGTTCCCCCGACAGGGATCGTCACTGTAGCGCCTGGTGCCACGTGGCCCGTGGCGCGTGTGTCATAGATCTTCGCCACGGCCGGAGTGAATACCCCTGCATCGGAGCTGCTACCGCCAGGCGTGAAGTAGCCTTCTACGTCCATCAGCAAGTCGATCGTATTGCCGGTTGACAGGTACACCTTGATCGTGCCGTCTGCGGCCAGTGGGACGATCGCACCGATGGACGTGAATGGGCTTCCGTCGAAATTCAGGGACGTTCCTGGCCGGGAGGTCGCGCTTGTGGCGTATGGATTGAAATAGCCTGCAGTGGTGTTGGCGTTGTTGACTTGGAAGTTTACGAATGCGGCCTTCGCGCCAGCAGGAACGCTGGCTGTGCCGGTGACCTGAATGGTAGAAGTGCTGCCGCCGGTTAGTTTTGCCTTGGGCAGTCCAACACCATTGACGGTGTCCACCGTTCGGGTTTGTTTGACTGGCGAGTATCCACCCGCAGCAGTCACCCCATTGCCGGCAGTGTAGTAACCCTGCACGTCCACCATGACATTGGCCGTCGTGGTGGCCTGAATCTGAATCTGTCCGACGTCGGACATCATCACGATCGCACTGTTCGAGGTATAAGGGCTGGCGTCATAGCGCATCACGCCGGTCATCGCGCCATCGGCAGGGCCAGCTGACATCTGTCCGGCCGCTGTCGGGGCCACCGCGGTCATCGTGACCAGCACGGCCGACACCCCTTCGGCCGGGATCCCGGCTGCACCAGTGGCCTGAACCGTCCGCGGCGTATAGGGAGCCAGCGGTTCCTTTGACACGCCCGTCCCCGTTCTGGAATCGACCAGCCGTCCCTGCGTAGGAACGAATAACCCTGCTGTGCCTACGGTCGCTGCGCGTGCGGGGGTAGCCGAGAAAAGAGGTGGTATCAGTGCCGCCAGCATGACCATGACGATTACCAAGGACATCAAGCCAGCTATTCCGCCGTCAGAAAAACGTAGACGCCACCGCCCGATGGCGGTCAGAACAAAAGAGTGCATGAAAAATCCCCCCTGACGCACCCCCAGGTGCGTCTGAACCACAATCACAAGACCAAAACGGCAGCAAACCCACTGCCTGACTGCAGTTCTCGGATGAAGAATCCAAGCCAACTGAGCTAAGGAGAAAGATAATCCATGGAATGGAAATTGCCCTAAATAGCACAGCTTACTGAGTGTTTACTGGAAAAACGTTAGTCCTCCGTTCAAGATCCTGCGGAGAAAATGCGGATAACCTGCGTTTTCCCCGCCTTTGCAAGACATGAGCGCCATCGACGGGTCATGCAAGTCGTGGCACCGCAAGGGATTGCCGGCCCCAGCCTTTTCCAAGATTTGGCATCAGGCTTAGGGAGGATAAGCGGCCGGCAACGGGCCTCAAATCCCGCTTGTGTGGCGAAAGCGGGAAAGCCCTGGACGACGAGGCTTACGAAATTGTCGCGGGCATGACTCGCTTGTCACGCCTTTGTCTCACCTAGCCGAACAGCATCCCTCGTCCCGATCAAAAGCGTGTTCTTTCGTTTACTCCGGACGGCGCAACCGACCTTTTTCACACCCTCGAATATGTGCAGTTATCAGGTCATTCAGCACAGCAAAACCAGACAAACAACTGCCGGCAAACATCCGCAATCATCAGCATGCTTTTTTGTCATGTGACTACTGCCCCGGCTGGCTCGGCCACTATGTTTTCCGCCTCGGAGTAAAAAATAAATGGTTGCTGGGTATTGATTTGCGTGAACGCTGCCACTCATGCTTCTGCTGTGCTCAAGGGGGAGCACGAAGTCGCTCGCTGGGGAGCGTATAGAAATGGGGGCGCAGCATGGCTGCACAACGATCTCTTTTGTCATGTCTCGTTTTATCCGCCGTGGTTTTAACCGGGGTGTCTGTTCCGGCGCGGGCCCAAACACCAACATTCGCGCAAGCCGCGGCTGTTTTGCCGACGACGCTGGCGCCGGCAGTAGCGGAACCGATGAACCTTGCGGTGGCGCAGAGCTTGCCGCTGGATGATGACAATCCGCCCGCTACGGGGCCAAACGGAATCCTCTCGGGGTCAAGGAAGGCTGCCGGAATGGTCGGCCGCGACCTGACGGACAGGATGAAGCTGGCGTGGAACCCGACCACCGGGAACGTCCTGGTTACGGGGAAGCTGCTGCATCTGGCCGGTAACG
The DNA here is from genome assembly GCF_042795115.1 of Arthrobacter sp. NPDC056493. NCBI lineage: Bacteria > Bacillati > Actinomycetota > Actinomycetes > Micrococcales > Micrococcaceae > Arthrobacter > Arthrobacter sp. NPDC056493. The sequence continues at coordinate 34,337 of NZ_JBHTSL010000020.1, forward strand.
ACCGGGGCATTGATTTGTCCTGGCGGTACAACAGCATCAACGATGACCGACCGACCCTCTCGGAAGGCACCAGCGAATCTGCGGTGACCGTCGGGGCGGACAACTCGGTCACTTACACGGCCCCTGATGGGGGAACGTACAAGTTCGTGCCGAAATCCGGCGGCGGCTGGACCTCCCCGCCCGGTGTGAATGCCACCGTCACGGCTTTGAGCCCCACGGCCGTGACCTTGCGGTTCAACGACAACGGGTACAACAACTTCTACGAGAACGTTGGCGGCGTTTACCGGCTGGCGTTTGCCAGCGACCGGTACAGCGCGACCGCCAACCGGATGGCCTACGCCTACGACACCGACGGCCGGCTGGAAACCATCACGCTGGCCAACGGACGGCAGGTTCTCTTCGAATACAACGACGCGGACAACACCGGCCAGCCATCCAAGATCACCGACCAGACCCTAAACCGGGTCATCAGCATCGATTACGACAGCAACGGCCGTATGCAGGACCTCACCGACGCTGCAGGCGAACACACCGGGTTCGATTACTCCTCCGGGCTGGTCGATCAGATCACCGACGGGCGCGGCAACACAACCGAACTGACGTACGCCAACGGCAAAGCGTCCAAGATCCGGTACGCCGCCAACACGACTGATCCGACCGTCCACACCCTCGCGGCCGTAGACGCCACGACGTCGACCCTGACCGACACCGATAACCGGGTGACAACGTACAAGTTCAACGCCTCCCGGCAGATCACCTCGATTACTGACCCGCTCGGCCACGTCACCGGCAAGACCTTCAACACCCACGATGACCAGCTCACCCAAGTAGATGCCCTGAACCAAACCACGACGGCGACATTCAATCCGAACAACACGCTGGCAAACATCACCTCCCCGATCGGCGGGACCGGCCCGGGCAAACAGGTCGCCTACACCTACCCTGCCTCCACCTCAGCGGAGACGTATCTGGAATTCCAGCCAACATCCTCCAGCGACAGTGAAGGGAACGTCACCAGCTACACCTACGACAGCGTCCTGAACAGGCCGTACCAGACCATCACACCGGGAGGGGCTGCCGGGTCGGGCACCCTGGTCAACCGGTACCAGGGGGACGCCGCGGCCACGACGTGCGGGGCCCTGCGCGGTCAACTCTGCAAGACCTTTGACGGCAAGGGCAACACCACGTCCATTACCTACGACGCCACGTACAACCCTGCCACCATCACGCGGCCAGCCCCGCTCGGGGTCATCACCAACACCTTCGATGCCGCCGGCCGGATCGCAACCAGGAAGGACGGAAGGAACCAGACCGCGACCTACGTCTACGACGGGAACGACCGGCTGCTGCAGACCCGCATCGGCGCGACCTGCGTTCCCGCTACCTGCGTGACCAACACCTACGATGACAACGGAAACCTGGTCACCAGGGTTGATGGTTCCGGCACCACCACCAACGTCTACGACGAACAGAACCGCCCGACGTCCAAGACCATCGGCGGCGTCACGACCACGTTGGCCTTCGACCACAATTCCAACGTCACTAGTTTCACCGACCCGACCGGAACGGTGGGCTACCGCTATGACGATGCCAGTCGGCTCACCGCCCTGGCTGAACCCGGAGGCTCCTGCCCGGCCACACTGGTCTTTCCGAACAGCACCGGATGCACCGGCTTCACCTACGACAACAACGACCGGCGCATCGCTACGCAGTATCCGAACGGGGTGAAGAACGCCACCGTTTTCGACAATGCGGGACGGATCAAGTCCATCACCGCAACCAATACCTCCGCAGCCGTCCTGGCCAGTCGGGCCTACACCTACACTGCCCATTCCACCACGCTTCGCGAAGGAGCTCTGAGGAAGACCATGACCACCGACACCGGCGAGGTCACTACCTACGGCTATGACGCCGTACGGCGGTTGACGTCGGCAGTGACCGGTGCGATCACCGAAAACTGGACCTACGACCTGAACGGCAACCGGACTTCAAGGATCAAGACCGGGGCCACCACCGTCAACTACGCCTACAACGCGGCCGACCAACTCTGCTGGACCTCCACAGGAACCGGCACATGCGCCGCACCGCCCGTCGGTGCGACCACCTACACCTACGACGCCAACGGCAACCAAACCAAGGGCGGCACACCCACCAGCACTTGGAACACCTTCGACCAGCTCGCAACCCACAACACGACCAATTTCACCTACGCCGGATCGAGCAACACCGAACGGCTCACCTCCGGGGCGACATCCTTCTTGAACGGATCCCTCGGCATCACCCAGCAAACCAACGCTGGCTCCACCACCTCGTTTATCCGTGACCCGCAGGGTACCCTGATCAGCATGCGCACAGGCGGGGCGAGCTTCTACTACACGGCCGACGCTATCGGCTCCACAATCCTGCTCACCGATACCGCTCAAGCGAAGGCGGCCACGTACCTCTACGACTCCTGGGGCAACACCACCACCCAAACCGGCACTCAAGCCCCAGTCAACCCGTGGCGGTTCGCCGGCGGCTACAAAGACGACGCCACCGGCTACACCAAATTCGGAGCACGCTACTACGCCCCCGGCATCGGCCGCTTCAACCAACCCGATCCCTCAGGACGAGAAGCCAACCGCTACGCCTATGTCAGCTGCAACCCCATCAACGCAACTGACCCCAGTGGACTTAGTGCCGGGGGCTGTTTCGGAGCTATTGCTGGATTTGTCGGCGCCTACGGACTTTTCGTGGTGTCCGTCATTGGAGCAACGGTGGGAACAGCAACGGCCCCACCCGTGGGGGCCATCGGCTGGTGGGGAGCAGCATTCGCCTTCAGTGTCGCCATCGGTGCTGGTACTGCAGCAGATGAGGCGTGTTGAACATGGTGTGGTTGAAAAAATACGGCTTGATAGCCCTTTTTACCCTGCTTGGTTTTATCTCATTCCTAATCGGACTTTACAGCCAGAACCTCGTCCTCATATTCACGGGTGGATCCACCACCGTCCTCGGTTGTCTGATGGTCCTAGTCGTATGGAGGAACGCTAGGCGTAAAACAAGCAGGTGAAGGCCCTCGGAACCAATCATTAGTCAGAGGGCTCAGCGAAGTCGAGGAGCTAGCTGTATTGTCCCGGCAGGTTGATGACACGGGGATTGATTTGACGCAATAAGAGGACCTCCGGGTGTTGTGTGGTGCTTGTCGAGAGCGAACACAAACCAGGAGGTCCTCGTGTCCCACCGTAACGCGTTTTTAGCTCACTCGGGGCGTTTGCAGCTGGCCCGGTGCATCGTGGTTGATGGATGGCCGTTGCGGCGGGCCGCGGAAAGATTCCACGTTTCCGTCCCGACTGCCGCGCGCTGGTCGGGCCGCTACCGGGAGCTGCCTGGCCGGGCGAGATGATCCACGTGGACATCAAGAAACTCGGCAGGATCCCCAACGCAGGCGGGCACCGGGTGCACGGCCGGGTACACGGCGAAGCCAACTCCCGGGCCCGGAACCTGGCCGAAGGCCGGGGCAGGGACCGCGGCCAGGTCCGGGGCTACACGTTCCCGCACCACGCAGTGGATGATCATTCCCGGTTCGTCTACTCCGAAATCCTGCCCGACGAAACCAAGGAGACCGCCTCCGCGTTCATGCGCAACGCCATCGCCGCGTTTGCCGCTCAAGGCGTCAAAGTCCAGAGGGTACTCACGGACAACGGCTCCTGCTACCGCTCCCGTGCCTTCGCCGCTGTCCTGGCCGAGTCCGGGATCACGCACAAGCGCACCCGGCCCTACAGGCCCCAAACCAACGGCAAAGTAGAGCGTTTCAACCGCATCCTCCAGGAAGAATGGGCCTATGCCAGGGCCTACGGCTCAGAAGCAGAACGTCAGGCCTGTTACCAGGACTTCGTCGACTACTACAATCACCGCAGGCCCCACACTCCCCTCAAAGGCGCCTCACCAGCCAGCCGCGTCACCAACCAACCGGGTTAGTACAGCTAGCTGGCCGGGGGATGTATCGGGGTGCCGTCGTGGCTGTCTGTGGTCGGGGGATCGGTAAAGGTGCAGGATTCGGTTGGCTAGGGGCATGAACGACGTCTACATCATCAGTCTGGCTTCAGGCCTGTTCGTTGGCATGGCAATCCTGCTGACAGCCTTTTTTCGACGCAAAAAGAGTGAATACCTCGACGAACCAAAACATCGGGCGTTTTTGATAGGCGCGTTCCTGTTCTTCGGAGTTGCATTCGTCTGTACGATGCTGCTAATTTTCAGCAACCTCTAACCAGCGATGTTGCTGCAGGGCGCCGAGTCCTACCTTCGTCGCTCTTCACGCACGTTTTCCGGAGAAGACGCGCGGGCCGCTGCCTTACATGGTGCAGATTACAACGCCCACCGTGGTGTCAGATTGAGGTCTAAGAGCTTCTCGCGACCATGTCAGAGAAAGAAGATCGGGTTCTATTCTGACGGCCCTGGCCCACTCACCTGACGTCAGGTTGAGGTGTAGGTAAGTAGGCGTCACCCACTCAGGGTCCTCATACCCCTGCATGCATTGGAGGAAAATCTGTCCTGCGCCACTCAATACCGGGTATTAAAAGAGCACTTTCTCCTGGGCCATCGTGTCAGCGGTCCGATGACGATGCATAGTCGTTCGGTTCTATGCGCCAAAGGGTAGCCGCGGGTCGATCTCCTGACCATCCCATGTCTGGCGTATCCAGCCGTGGTGGGGGTCGTCGCTGATGAGCCAGTCCCGCACACGTCCGGGGCCGGCCATGACGTTGAGGTAGTAGAGGTCATATCCGGGAGCGGCCATGGCGGGACCGTGCCAGCCGTAGGGGACCAAGATGACGTCGCCGGTGCGGATCTCGGCGGAGACATCAATGGGTCGCTCGTCGGAGGCATAAACGCGGGCATAGCCAATTGGGTCGGACTCCCCGGGGACCAGAGATCCGGGAGCCACGCGGGTTTCGAAGTAGTAGATCTCCTCGAGACTGGTTTCGCCTTCCTTCTCCTCGTCGTGCTTGTGGGGAGGGTAGGAAGACCAGTTGCCGGAAGGCGTGATGACTTCGCAGACGATGAACCGGTCGGCTTCGAGGGCGCCGGGTGTGCCGAAGTTGTGGACCTGGCGAGAGCAATTCCCGGCTCCGCGGAGTTCCACAGGGGTATCTTCCGCTTTGATTAGCCGCGTAGGGTACTCGGCTTTGGCCGGAGCGGTCGCCACGGCGACCCTGCCGCCGTCATGGGAACTGATGGTGACGGCTTTGTTGATGCCTGTGTACAGGACATCACTTGGCCCGTGGAATACCGACTGGCGTCCGGTAAGGCCGTACCCGCGGCCGGAGACCGTCACGGTGAAGGCACCGCTGAGAGGCACCACAATGCGCTCTTCCGCTGCGGCGGGAAGTTCTATTGAGGCACCCGGCGGGAGCGTGCCGACCTTCAAGCCGGTATGGGCCCAGCCCGCAACGGACAACGTGGAATCGGATGCGCCGAGGGAGACGTCCCACTTGCCATCGGCGGCTGTTCCGAGCGGGTATACCCAATTCATGATGATCGATTCTCATTCTGTAGTGCCTGGCACGGCATGCGCCTAAACGTGCGTGCGAAGGGGCCGGACAGCGACTCGATGCTGCCGGCCCCGCGGGGTGGTCAAAGGGGATCAGCGGAAGGAGCCGACCTTGAAACTTTCCATGATGTGCTTGTGCAGGAGCGCGTAAGCCAAGACCAAGGGAACGATGCTGATCACCATGCCGGCCAGCTGGGCGCCGAGGTCGACGCTGTATTGGGCGCTGAAGAGGAGCAGACCTGGTGCAACCGTCGTGCTCTTGGGGTCAACGAGCAGCGGCAGTGTGTGGGACAGGTTGTTCCACGCATAGATGAATGCCAGGAGCAGGTTGCTGAGGATAGCGCTCTTGGACATGGGTACTGCGATCGTCCAGAAGATTCGAAATTCCGAGGCGCCGTCGGTCTTCGCCGCTTCAATGACGTCGAGCGGGAAGGACGCGAAGAAGGCATACATGAGTGTCACGGTCAGGGGGAGCCATCCGGCTGCGAAAACGAGGCCGATGCCGAGCGGGTTGCTGCGCAGGCCGAGGGTGCCGGTGACGGAGAATAGAGGGATGATCACGGCCAGGAACGGCAGGGCGTAGAGGATGACAAAGTAGCGTTCGAACAGCGCAGCGAAGAATCCCGTCTTCCTGGCGATGGCGTAGGCGGCCATCGTGCCGGCGACGATGGACGCCAGCACGGCGGCTGCGGAGAAAACGGTGGTGTTGAGGAAGTAGGTGCTCATCGATTCGCCTACGGCCACGCCGTTCCAGCCGCGGATGTAATTATCGAACTGGATGGGGCTGGGCAGTCCGAGCGGATCGCCGACAATCTGCTGCGTCGTCTTGAGGGAGCCGAGGATGATGGTCAGCACGGGCAGGACGCTGATCAGCACGTAAGCGGCGATGATGATGGACACGACGACGGACCCTGGGCTCCGGAGCCTGAAACGCCTGCGGGCGGTGGGCGCCGTTGAGGGGACAGTGGCCAAATCTGGGCGGGCGGTGCTCTTGGTGGTTGTCATTGCTGGCTCATTTTGCTCGGGCGGAACACGAACGTGTACGCGAGGGAGATGATCACGATGATCAGCGTTCCGAAGAAGGCGGCCGTGGAGGCGTAGCCGAAGTTGCTGAGTTCGAAGCCCTCACGGTAGATAAAGGTCGCCATGATGTCGGATGCCAGGCCGGGGCCGCCCTTGGTCAGGGCGTAGGCGGTGTCAAGGGCCTTGAAGTTGCCGATGATCTGCAGCCCGATGACGACAACTAGAACGTCACGGGACAGTGGCAGGGTCACGTGCCAGATGCGCTGCAACCCGCTGACGCCGTCGAGTGTCGCGGCCTCATTGACGGACTCCGGGATGTCATTCAGCGCTGAGAGCATCAGGATCATCGGGATGCCCACGTACTGGATGGTAGAGACAAAAATGACAACGGGGAGGGCGGCCTTCGGGTCGCTAAGCCAGTTGATGGCCAGGTCCGGGTTGATGCCGCGCAGGATCGGGTTGATCCAGCCAAGGGTTGGGTCCAGGGCGTTCTTCCACGCCAGCGCGAAAACCGTCGGGGGGAGGATGACCGGCAGGAAGGCCAGGAACTTCAGGGTATTGGTCAGCGGAACCTTGCGGTAGAAGGCCAGTGCCAGTGCTGTTCCGATCAGGACTGTGCCGCCGGCTGCTCCGAGGGTCAACCAGAAGGTGCGGACCAGGGCATCGAAGGCCTGGGGGTCACTGAAGAGATCGGTGATGTTTTTCGTGCCGATCGGCCTTGGGGTTCCGAAGCCGGCCCAGCGCTGGAAGATCAGCTGGACAGAGACGGCCAGAGGATACATCGTGAACAGGAGTGTCAGAATCAGGGCCGGTGAGATGAAGCCCCAGAACAGTGGACCGGAAAAGCGGGACTTGTCTTGGGCGGCGCGGGCCTTGGGCCGGGCAACCGCCTCCTCTGCCGGTGCGGGGTGAGATGCAGTCGTCATTGATGTGCCTTTGAAGGTCGGGCGGGGCACCAGGGTGGGGCCCCGCCCGAAGTCGGTTACTTGTGGGTTTCCCGGTACTTGTCGGCCGCGTCCTGGAGCTTTTGGGCAGCTTGCTCGGCCGTCAGGCTTCCGGCCATGGCGCCGGAGACAACGTGCTGCGCGAAGGCCTGCTCGATGGACGCCGGGATGATGGAGAACCAGGCGGCCGTCTGCGCGCCGGTCTTCAGAGCCTCGGTGAGGGAAATTTCCGTCTTGGAGGTCATGACCTTGGTCAGGTCAACGTCTTCCCGCGCAGGGACACGGCCCATGCCCTTCTCCAGTGTGTCTTTCTGGATCATGTAGGAGATGAAGGACTTGGCCAGTTCAGGGTTCTTGGCCCCTGCCGGGACCAGGAACGAGTCGAGCGACACTCCGGCAGCCGAGGGTTCGCTGCCCAGGGACGGGAACAGTGCCCAGTCCCATTTGAAGTTCTTCGGCTCATAGACGGGCGGAACCCAGGATCCCATGATCCACGAGCCTGCCTTCTGGGTGTCGAAGAGCGTCTGCGACTGCTCGAACGACATGCCTTCAAGGCCGCTCGGGAAGTATCCGGCCTTGTTCCAGTCCACCATCTGCTGGATGGCCTTTACCGCGCAGGGCTCGGTGTACTTGGGTGCCGAATCGCCGTCGGCTTTCCAGTTATTGGAGATCTTCTGGTACAGCTCTGAGCCGCAGGAGGATGAGAACGGGGAACTGAACATGTACTCGGCGAAGGGAACACCGGGCACCGAGAACGGCGTGTAACCGGCAGCCTTCACTGCTGCCAGTGACTTGTTGAATTCATCCAGGCTCTTGAAGACATGCGTCTTCGGGTCCGGCGGGGTTGCGCCAGCCTTGGCCCAGACGTCCTTGTTGTAGAAGACGTAGGGCAGAAGGGTCAGTCCCAGCGGAACGGAGTACTTTTTGCCGTCGGAGGCAGTCGCAAGCTTGTTCGCAGTTTCGCTGACGGTAGAGGAGATCTTGTCCTTCTCCCAGACGTCATCCAAGGGCTGCAGCGCGCCAGCCTGAATCCAGTCCTCCATGATCGCGGACTGGAGCGTGTACGAGACGAGATCGGGGGCGTCGCTGGAGGTGAAGAGCCGACCGCCGGACTGACGCAGGTCCTCGTTGGTGATGCCTCCGACGTTGATCTTTGCCTGGGGGTGCAGCTTCATGAACTCTTCTGCATTTTTCTTCACGAAGGGCCAGTCTCCGTAGACCTGGACCTTCAGCTCACCTGCGAACGGATCGCTTTTTTCAGCCGATCCACCGCCGGCGCACGCCGTCAGTGCCAGCAAAGAAGCAACAACTGCCGGTATTGCGAAACGGACAGTTTTGGATGTGCGATGCATTCGCATCGGGTGACCTCCTCGTCGGGGCAGAGCCTTCGCTCTTGCCATGTGGGTAGCGACCGCTTTGTCACTGAAAGTGGAACTTTGGAATGGGGGAGCGAGGCGAGAGTATGTCTCGTTCTATGAATCGTGACACTGTCACGTGACAGATAGAATGCTATGTGAAGTGCGGCACATCGTCAAGGGATGACGCCCGAGCGTCAGGCGGGGGCGGGACCTGTCGAAGTTCGCACGGTCAGAGTGGGCTCAAGCACGAACGACTGGGTCTCGGTCCGGTTTTCGTCGAGCCTCTGGGAAGCCGCCAGGACGGCCAATTCGGCCATCTTCCGTACGTCCTGGCGGACGGACGTCAGATCGACGAAGGAAAGCCGCGCAAGCCGGGAGTCGTCGTAGCCGACCACGGAAATGTCCTCCGGCACACGGACCCCTCCTCGGCGGAGGGTATCCAGCAGTCCCAGGGCGCACCGGTCGTTCCCTGCAATGACGGCAGTGGGGCGATCGTCCCACGTCAATATTTCGGCTGCTGCCGCCGCTCCGCTCTCTTCCGTGTAGTCACCCGGGATCACCTTGACATTGTCGGCCAGCCCGTGGCTTGCCATGGCCTTTTCATAGCCGGTGCGCCGCTCGGTGGCGGATGGCATGTGTCCGCCGTCGATGTGGATAATCCTGCGATGCCCGAAGCCGACCAGGTGATCGACTGCCTGTCCGACGCCGCTTTCATCGTCGGTGCGCACCACATCGATTTTGGCGCGCTTGACCACACGGGCCACCTCGATAACGGGAACGCTTGCAGCGAGGGCGTTGAGCTGCTTCGCGTCGAGGTCCGGGCCCAGGAGGATCAAGGCCTCGGAATGGTAGCCAAGCAGTTCTTCCACCGCCTTGTACTCATCACGCGTCGCGGTCATGGCACCCAGCACCAGGTGGTAGCCATACTTCTCGGCCGCGGGATACAGCTCTTCGATGAACTCGAGGTCGAAGGCATGCCGCGAGGTAAACAGCACGCCCAGGTTCCGGCTCCGCGTGCGGCGCAGCATCTGCGCTGCCACGTCCGGGCGATAGCCCAATTCGTCAGCCGCCTTCATGACGCGCTCACGGGTTTTCGCGCTGGCTCCGGGGATCCCGCGGAAGATCGTGGAGACCAGCGTCCGTGATACGCCGGCGCGCTCGGCGACATCCGCCATGGTCGGGCGCTTCAGTGGTGCCTGCGATGGTTGGACGGCCACGGCGCATCACCAACCCTTTCGTCTTGATGGAAAGCAACTGTTCTTGACGTCGAGAACACGCTCCACATAGTATGACACCTGTCACGTGACAGTGTCACGATTCATAGAACGAAACAGTAAACATGTCGCGGCCTGCTGGACCGGCTTGCACCAGAGCAGCAGAACCGTCTTTCGAAAGGTTGGCCGCAGTGACGCGGACGATAACGTGCGGGGCACAAAGAGCCGGCGCGAAGCGGCCAGAGGCCCGAAAAACCGAAACGCAGTGCAGAGAACAACGCCGACCTGCTGCGTTCCCCTACGAACCCAGACCCTTGAAAGGACAAGCACGTGAGCGCAATTCGCGTTGGTACCGCCCCGGATTCTTGGGGCGTCTGGTACCCGGACAACCCCAACCAGGTGCCCTATACCCGGTTCCTCGATGAAGTAGCCGCCGCTGGCTACCAGTGGATCGAACTGGGTCCCTACGGCTACCTGCCCACCAACCCGTCCCAGCTGCAGGACGAACTTGAAGCCCGCGGGCTGCGGCTTTCCGCCGGTACAGTCTCGGAACGGCTTCACCAGCCCAATTCGTGGGATGTCGTGTGGAGCCAGGTCACCGATGTCGCAGCCCTAACCGCGGCCCTTGGCGGCAAGCACGTGGTCGTCCTGCCTGAAATGTGGCGCGACCTCTTCACCGGCGAAGAACTCGAGCCGGGTGAACTAACCGGCGAACAGTGGTCGGCGAAAACCGAGGGCGCGGACAGGCTCGGCAAGGCGATGTTCGAAGAATACGGAGTCCAGCTCCAGTACCACCCGCACGCGGACAGCCACGTCGACACCGAGGAAAACATCATCCGGTTCCTGGAGAACACGAACCCGGAATACGTGAACCTCTGCCTGGACACCGGCCACGTGTCCTACTGCGGGGGAGACAACCTCGCCATCATCAACCGCCACCCGGAACGCATCGGCTACCTGCACCTGAAGCAGGTCAACCCCGACGTCGTCGCCAAGGTCCACACCGAAAACCTCTCCTTCAGCGAAGCCGTCACCCTCGGCGCCATGACCGAACCGCCCCTGGGCGTACCGGAGTTCCCACCACTGCTCGAGGCCGTCGCCAAGCGCGGCGTTGACGTCTTTGCCATCGTCGAGCAGGACATGTTCCCCTGCCCGCCGGACGCTCCCCTCCCAATCGCCCAGCGGACCTTCAAATACCTTTCCGGCTGCAGTGTCGCCGGACTCCGCTTCAACTAATCCCAAAGGAAATACAATGTCTGAAAACCGCGAACTTCGTGTCGCCGTCCTCGGGGTCGGCCTCATGGGCTCCGATCACGTCAAACGCCTGACCAACAAAATCAGCGGTGCCCGTGTCTCCGTCATTAACGACTTCGACATCGAGCGCGCCAAATCGATTGCTGCGGGTGTGCCCGGTGCCCGGGTCGTCGCTGACCCCTTTGAAGCCATCACCGCGGACGATGTCGACGCCGTGGTGCTGGCAACACCGAGCCCGACGCATGAGCAGCAGCTGATGGAATGTCTTCGCACCCGCAAACCCGTTCTGTGTGAGAAGCCGCTGACCCCGGACGCAGAATCGTCGCTTCGTATTGTGAAGGCCGAAGCAGAGCTTGGCGTGAAGCTCATCCAAATCGGTTTCATGCGCCGCTTCGACAACGAGTACCAGCAGCTGAAGCAGTTGATTGTGGAAGGGGAGTTGGGAAACCCCCTCATGGTGCACTGCGTCCACCGCAATCCCGCAGGTCCTCCGGGCTTCACCAGCGCCATGGCTGTCACCGAGTCCCTCGTCCACGAGGTGGATTCCATCAGGTACCTCCTCGACGAAGAAATCACCTCCGTTCAGGTGCTCCAGCCCCGGTCAACTACCCTTGCCGGCGCTGAGCTGCGGGATCCCCAGCTGGCCCTGTACGAAACCGCCAGCGGGCGCCTGATCGATGCCGAAATCTTCATCACCACGGGGGTGGCGTACGAAGTTCGCACAGAAGTCGTGGGCGAACTAGGCAGCGCCACCATCGGTCTGGATGTGGGGCTGATCCGCAAGACCAAGCCGGGAACCTGGGGCGGAACCATCACCCCCGGCTTCCAGGAAAGGTTCGGACAGGCCTACGACACCGAAGTCCAGCGCTGGGTCAATGCAGCGCGGTCGGGCGCCGAAACCGGCAACTACGTCGATGGCCCGGATGCCTGGGATGGCTACGCAGCGCAGGCAGTCTGCGCGGCAGGCGTCGAGTCCGTCAAGACCGGACTTAAGGTTCCCGTCTCGATGGTCGACAAGGCATCTGTTCTGGGCTCCCGCGTTTGACCCGGAGGCTTGCCCAAAGAACACCCACTTGGTCTTTGGGCAAGCCGACCGGACAAGCTTGAAAAGAGGAAAACAGTCGTGCCACTGGACGCTATGCAGCAGATCACCTCGCACGAGCTTCGCGGGCTTTCACAAGCAAAAGCGGAAGCCCCCGCCCCCAGGGCGTCGGACAAGGGTCCTGTCAGTTATTCCCACATCCTGAAACTAAAGCGGTCGGGCCCTGAGCCCCTCTACTATCAGCTTGCCCAGAGCATCGAAGACGCCATACAGTCCGGCGCGATCGACCACGGCACCAAATTGCCCCCGCTTTCTGTCATGGCGGCAGAACTCACCATGTCTGCGCAAACCGTGCGACATGCATGGGACTACCTCGAACGCAGGGGAGTACTCATCTGCCGCCGCGGCCTTGGCACGGTAGTCACCTAGATAGGTGCCTCAAACCACCTCAGGAACGACCATAAGGTCCCGGCCAACGCCACTCTCCCAGCAGCACCCTTTTCCGTCCCAGCACGGGTGCAACTAAACTCTACGGATCCTGGCGGAATGCCAGAGGAAAGGTCCACGATTACCGTGACCCACGAACTGCTCACCATCGGGCGCATCAGCGTTGATATTTACCCGAACGACATCGGGGTAGGGCTGGAGGATGTGACCTCCTTCGGCAAGTACCTTGGCGGCTCCCCGTCCAACGTTGCCGTTGCCGCCGCCCGCCATGGCCGCCGCACCGGTGTCATCACCCGCACCGGCGATGACCCGTTCGGTACGTACCTGCACCGCGAACTGGAGAAGTTCGGCGTGGACGATTGCTTCGTTTCTCCGGTCCAGGGCCTGCAGACCCCGGCCACGTTCTGCGCCATCATGCCCGAGACGCATGAGTTCCCGCTGTACTTTTACGGCCGGTTCCCCACGGCCCCTGACCTGCAGATCAAAGCCGACGAGCTGGACACCGACTCCATCCGGGACGCGAAGATCTTCTGGTCCACGGTGACGGGCCTGTGCCAGGAACCCAGCCGCAGCGCCCATGTCGCTGCCCATGAGGCACGGCCCCGCACCGGACTGAAGGACGGCCAATACACGATCCTGGACCTGGACTATCGGCCGATGTTCTGGGCCTCGGAGGAGGAAGCCCGGGAGCAGGTGGCCCGGATCCTGCCGCACGTCACGGTAGCGATCGGCAACGACCAGGAATGCTCCGTCGCCGTCGGCCCAGGCACCCCGGACGAGCAGGCCGACCGGCTGCTGGACGCCGGCGTCGAGATCGCCGTCGTGAAGCTCGGCCCCGAAGGCGTGATGGCCAAGACCCGCACCGAGCGCGTGGTCTCCGCCCCGGTGCCGGTGGAAACCGTCAACGGCCTGGGCGCCGGCGACTCCTTCGGCGGCGCGTTTGTACATGGCCTGCTCTCCGGCTGGCCGCTCGCCCAGGTCCTTAACTACGCCAACGCCGCAGGCGCGATCGTCGCCTCCCGCCTGTCCTGCGCGGACGCGATGCCGACGCCGGCCGAGGTCACCTCGCTGCTCGCCGAACGCGGCCGCACTGTGCCGGACGCCGATGGCGCCGCACAACTTACCACCGAAGGAGTAACACTGTGACACTGACCCCGATTGCCTCGAACAGTGCCGTGGATGATGATCCCCGCCGTTATGAACACCTAAGCACTATTCGTCTGCAAGATCCGGAAGCTGTGGCCCGGGCCGCGAAGGCCCGCCGCCGCCACCCCGGCCTGAAATACGGTCGGCAGAACTTCATCGTCGCCGCCGACCACCCGGCCCGCGGCGCCCTCGCCGTCGGCAAGAATCCGGTGGCCATGGCTGACCGACGGGATCTGCTGGACCGGTTGCAGATAGCCCTGGCCAACCCGGCCGTGGACGGCATCCTCGCTTCCCCGGACATCATGGACGACCTTCTCCTGCTGGGCGCTCTGGAGGGCAAGCTGGTGTTCGGTTCGATGAACCGAGGCGGGCTCTCGGGCCTGGTCAACGAGTTCGATGACCGCTTCACCGGGCACACCGCCGCTGCCTTGGAAGAGCTGGGCGCGGACGGCGGCAAGATGCTGACCCGCATCTGCCTGGGCGACCCGGATACCGTAGCCACCCTCGAAGCGACCGCGAAGGCCATCGACTCGCTGGCCGAACGGAAGCTCATCGCAATGGTGGAGCCCTTCCTGTCCTTGCGGGAGAACGGCCGCGTCCGCAACGACCTCTCCACGGATGCCGTGATCAAGTCGATCGGCATCGCCGAGGGCCTCGGGTCAACCAGCGCCTACACCTGGATGAAGCTGCCTGTCGTGGACCAGATGGAACGCGTCATGGCCGCCACCACCATGCCCACCGTGCTGCTGGGCGGAGACCCGGCCGGCACCCAGGACGAGGTGTTCGCCACCTGGGGAGCCGCGCTGGCGCTGCCCGGCGTGCAGGGCCTCACTGTCGGCCGGACCCTGCTCTACCCGGCCGACGGCGACGTCGCGGCGGCTGTCGCCGCGGCCGCATCCCTGCTGAACCCAACGGAAAGGGCAGCACAATGAGCCCATCGCGGGGAACCCGCCGGATGACCGTGGCGCAGGCCGTGGTCGAGTATCTTTCCAAGCAGTACACGGTTGACTCGATCAATGGTGTGGAGTTCCGTGAGCGGCTGATCCCGGGCACGTTCGGTATTTTCGGGCACGGCAACGTTGCCGGTGTGGGTCAGGCCCTGAAGCAGTACCAGCAGCTCGATCCGCGGATCATGCCGTACTACCAGGGCCGGAACGAACAGGCCCAGGTGCACCAGGCCGTCGGTTACGCCCGGCACAGCCGCCGCCGCCAGACCTACGCCGTCAGCACCTCGATCGGCCCGGGCTCCTCGAACCTGCTCACCGGCGCAGCTTTGGCCACCACCAACCGCTTGCCGGTGCTGCTGCTCCCGTCCGATACCTTCGCGACCCGGGCGGCGGACCCGGTGCTGCAGCAGCTCGAACAGCCCTACGCCTACGACCTGACCGTCAATGACGCGTTCAGGCCCTTGTCGAAGTTCTTCGACCGGGTCACCCGGCCCGAGCAGCTGTTCTCCGCGTTCCACCACGGCCTGCGCGTCCTGACCGACCCTGCCGAAACCGGTGCCGTGACCATCTCGCTGCCGCAGGACGTCCAGGCCGAGGCGTTCGAGATCCCCGAGGAGTTCCTCGCCGAGCGGGAGTGGCGGATCCGCCGCCCCGAAGCGGACGACGACGACATCGCCCGCGCCGCCGCAGCGATCCGGGCCGCGAAGCGGCCCCTGATCATCGCCGGCGGCGGCGTCCTCTACGCCTACGCCAACGAGGAACTGGCCAGGTTCGCCGAACTGACCGGGATCCCGGTGGGCAACACGCAGGCCGGCGTCGGCGTCCTGCCGTGGGACCACCAGTTCTCCCTCGGCGCGATCGGGTCCACGGGCACGACGGCGGCCAATGCCCTGGCAGCCGAAGCGGACCTGATCATTGGCATCGGCACCCGCTACGAGGACTTCACCACCGCGTCCCGGACCGCGTTCCAGAACCCGGACCTGAAGTTCATCAACATCAACGTCGCCCCGATCGACGCGTACAAGCACGGCACCTCGCTGCCGATCGTCGCGGACGCCCGCAAGGCCCTCGTCAAGCTCAACCAGGCGCTCGGCGGCTACCGCGTGGGCGCCGACCTCGAGCAGAAGATCGCCAACGAGAAGAAGCGGTGGGACGCGACCGTAGACGAGGCATTCGACACGCGGTACAGCCCGCTGCCGGCGCAGAACGAGATCATCGGTGCCACCAACCGGGCCATGGACGCCTCCGACGTGGTCATCTGCGCCGCCGGTTCCCTGCCGGGGGATCTGCACAAGATGTGGCGTGTCCGCGATCCGTTCGGCTACCACGTGGAGTACGCGTACTCCTGCATGGGGTACGAGATCCCCGGCGGCCTGGGGGTCAAGCGCGCTGCCCTGGCTGAAGCAGCAGCTGGTGGTCCCGAAAGGGATGTCGTGGTGATGGTGGGGGACGGCTCCTATCTGATGATGCACACCGAACTGGTCACCGCCGTCGCCGAGCGGATCAAGCTGATCGTGGTCCTGATCCAGAACCACGGCTACGCCTCCATCGGCTCGCTCTCCGAATCCCTCGGCTCGCAACGGTTCGGCACCCAGTACCGGGCCCTGGACGAGGAACACCACTCCTTCGACGACGGCGACCGGCTCCCGGTGGACCTCGCGTTGAATGCCGAATCCCTCGGCGTGAAGGTCATCCGGATCGAACCGGGGGAGAAGGCCATCGCCGAACTCGAACAGGCCATCCGCGACGCCAAGGCTGCCCCGGAGCGCGGCGGCCCGATCGTGATCCACGTCGAATCCGACCCGCTGCTGGACGCCCCGGGCTCCGAATCCTGGTGGGACGTGCCAGTCTCAGAAGTTTCGGAGCTCGAATCCACTAAGCAGGCCTTCCAGACCTATATTGACCGCAAGTCCCGCCAGCGCAAGCTGCTGGGCTAAAACAGAAAGTTCACAACCATGTCAACGACGACCGTCAGCACCACCATCAACCACTTCATCAACGGTGCCCAGACCGCCGGTGAGGGCGACCGCACCACCCCGGTCTATAACCCGGCGACCGGGCAGGTCAGCGCTGAGCTGCGCCTGGCCAACCGGGCGGACCTGGACACCACCGTCGCCGCCGCCCGCAAGGCCGCTGATTCCTGGGGCGATATCTCCCTGGCCAAGCGCACCGCCGTTTTGTTCAAGTTCCGTGAACTCGTCGCCGAGCACGTGGATGAGCTTGCCGAGCTGATCACCGCCGAGCACGGCAAGGTCCTCTCCGACGCCAAGGGTGAAATCGGCCGTGGCCTGGAGGTCATCGAGTTCGCCTGCGGCATCCCGTCGCTGCTCAAGGGCGACTACTCGGACCAGGTCTCCACCGGCATCGACGTGTTCTCCTTCCGCGAGCCCCTCGGCGTGGTTGCGGGCATCACGCCGTTCAACTTCCCGGTCATGGTGCCGTTGTGGATGGCGCCGATGGCGATCGCCACCGGCAACGCGTTCATCCTCAAGCCCTCCGAACGCGACCCCTCCGCCTCGCTGCTGCTGGCCAAGCTCTGGAAGCAGGCCGGGCTGCCGGACGGCGTGTTCCAGGTCCTGCACGGCGACAAGGAAACCGTCGACGGGCTCCTGACCCACCCGGACGTCGACGGGATCTCCTTCGTCGGCTCCACCCCGATCGCCAAGTACGTCCACGAAACCGCCACCGCCCACGGCAAGCGCGTCCAGGCCCTGGGCGGGGCGAAGAACCACGCCATCATCCTGCCCGACGCCGACCTGGACAACGCCGCCGACCACCTCGCCGCCGCCGCGTTCGGCTCCGCCGGGGAACGCTGCATGGCGATCTCCGTCGCCGTCGCCGTCGGGGACGCAGCCGACCTGCTGGTCAAGAAGGTCGAAGAACGCGCCACCGCGGTCAAGGTCAACAACGGCACCGTCCCGGGCGCCGAAATGGGCCCGGTCATCACCCCGGCCTCGAAGGAACGCATCATCAAGATCGTCACCGAAGCCGAAGCCGCCGGTGCCGCGATGGTGGTGGACGGCCGCGACCTCGTCATCCCCGGCCACGAGGAAGGCTTCTGGGTCGGCCCCACCGTCATCGACCACGTCAAAACCGAAATGACCGCCTACACCGAGGAAATCTTCGGACCCGTCCTCGTCGTCGTCCGCGTCGACACCCTCGAGGACGGCATCACACTGATCAACTCCAACCCCTACGGCAACGGCACCGCCATCTTCACCTCCTCCGGCGCCGCAGCCCGGAAGTTCCAGCGCTCCGTCACCGTCGGCATGATCGGCATCAACGTCCCCCTCCCCGTCCCGGTCGCGTACCACTCCTTCGGCGGCTGGAAGGCCTCCCTCTTCGGCGACAAGCACATCTACGGCCCCGAAGGCGTCTCCTTCTACACCCGCGGCAAGGTCGTCACGTCCCGCTGGCCCGAACCCACCCACGCCTCCGGCGCCTCCTTCAACTTCCCTTCGCATGCAGATGAGCATGAGGCGGATCAGGGCGGTGCGGAGACCGTCCCGGGTCGAGCAGACGACGATACGGAAGCCCGGATCGACCGCGACTAGCGGCAGACTGATCGGGATCAGGCCCTGCGGTATACCGCAGGGCCTGATCCCGTTGTGCTGCCAACAGAAGACAGATCGGATGGACGTTGTCGGCCCGACTTTCATCCTGTCGACGGTGGCGGTGAGACGTACCCTCGCGAGGTACAAAGCAAAGCAATTCGCGTGGTGGATGCCAGCATCGCGCGTCTTCCAAGTGCCTAACTTGGCTTCCAATCGCGCACGTCATGACAAGTGAAAGCACAGGTAAGCAGGAGCAGAACAAGACAATTTGCAGCAAGCCTCGTCCGAGAGGCCATAAAGCCGACAACTACTGATCCAGGGGCGCGCGCGAAGCATCATCCCCGGTTTTTTAATGGTCATGTCTGCTGTGAAGAGGCTGCGTACGCTTGCCGCCTCAGGTGGAGACCGCTAGTTCTGACAGGCTTCTCTGGGGTCGTGGCCTCTCACGGTGTGCTGGCGTTGGTTTCCCTCGTCCCGAATCAATCGTTCGGTCGTTCGGCGTGCCCGGCGGCGGCAGCGTGGGACGGGAAATTGAACGAGGCACGCGAGGTTGCAGACGCTTCTGGCCGGCGGGAGGTGACCACCTTGCCGCAGGTGTAGAAGGAAACGCCTTGGCGGATTGCCGCTTATTCCTGACCGACGGGCCCAAGGTGATGTGAGGGGATCCGGTCTCGGTCGGAGGTGATGTCCGTGTAGCCGTGCGGCTCAGGGCGGCCAGACGGGCTGAGGTTCACGAAGACTATCTTTTCGATGGTGAGGATGCTTTGCCTGGTAATCATGTTGCGAACCTCTGCGCGCATTGTGAGGGAGGTCCGTCCAAATTTCGTGGCAGCCAAGCCCATTTCGATCAGGTCCCCTTGGAGAGCAGAGCTTACGAAGTTTATTTCCGAGATGTACTTAGTTACGGCTCGGCCGTTTCCAAGCTGAAGGATGGCGTAGATTGCCGCTTCCTCGTCAATCCACTTGAGCAGGCTGCCGCCAAACAGGGTCCCGTTCGCGTTCAGGTCCTCAGGGCGTACCCACTTACGCGTGCGGAAGGTGATGTCAGCTGTCTGCGTTTGGAGGGTTAGCCGAGGCTGATTTGAGGGCGAGAGGATGCCGTTGCCTCCCGCCTCCACTGCAGCGTGCGCCTGGCCATGGCGTTCTACCATGCTGATAGCTCCTGAGTAACCCCAAATGGCACCGACCCGCTGACGGCAACAGTAAACCGTGTTTGGCTGTGCCGCGTGATCAGGATCCCGCTGCGGTGCTTCATCGCCTCCTGGCGAAGAAGCATCTCTGCTCGATTTAGGTCGCGTTCTATGCCGTTCGGGTCGATGCCCGTAATCTCAAGCATCGCCTCGGTGTTCCTGCTGGTCATTATTATTCCTGGATGAGAATCGAAGAAGAATGCGTGAGAGCGAGTACGTCGTACTGGGTCTACGGCGTTTCATAGATAGGGCCGGACTCAGCTACGCCGGCATGGTTATGGACGTCGCTCTCAGACGCGCTTTGAGCCGGTAGGCCACGCTTTGACCTGGTGGGTAATGGTGGCATTCGGTGCCTGCTTGCAGCTCCCGCCTACGGTTTAGGAATAGTAGATCAACCCAGAGCTCGCATGCAAGACTTTGTACTAACATCCCAACATAGTCACTGCTTGTTCATGCCAAGCAGGGCCGATTAGTGGGCGGCCGTGCTGAACCTCAAGCGGGCAAAGCTGGCGCTCAGCGCAGGAGTGGCCGACTCGGCTTTCCCTGCTGCCATCCCAGCGATCCTCCGCGCCGGATACCAGCCAAGCCGCTCGCGTATGTCACGATACATAGACATTTGGGCGCTGATGTGTCTAAACTCTCACTGACACTTATTACTGTCACGTGACAGTTGCAGCGAAGCAACGCCTCCCGGCACTTCCGCGACATCGACGGCATTGACATCCTACCCGAGGAAGCATTCAGCCTGTGCCGCACACAGACATCAAGCTAGCTGGCTCTGCACACCGACGAAGGTGCGGGAGCAACAGGACGATAGGACATATTCGATGAACTACCACTTCCTTGTTGAGGAAAACGCGGGGAGCGGACTGTGATCGGCGCCGACAAAGAAACCGCCCGGTCTTCCAACCGATTCCTCATTAAGCTCACCGCCATCGCTACCCTAGGCGGCCTGCTCTTTGGTTATGACTCCGGTGTCATTTCTGGCGCATTGCTCTATCTCAAAGACGACCTGCAGCTCGACACTTTGCAGGAGGGCATCGTTGTCAGCTCCCTGCTGTTCGGCGCCATCTTCGGCGCCCTGCTTGGCGGCAAGCTCTCTGATGTAATCGGTCGCCGCGGCAGCCTGATGGTTTGCGCTGGACTGCTGCTCTTCGGTGCACTGGGCAGCGCCGTGGCCCCCAACTATGAATTTATGGTCATCGCCCGCATCCTCCTCGGCCTGGGCGTAGGAGCTGCGTCAGTTACAGTGCCAATTTTTCTCGCGGAAATGGCACCGGCTCATCGACGCGGTCGCATCGTCACGATCAATGAACTCATGATCGTTACCGGCCAGTTTCTGGCGTTCGTGACAAACTCGCTTCTGGACCAGCTCATCCAAGACCCCCAGGTTTGGCGCTGGATGCTAGGCGTCGCGACCATCCCTGCGGTCGCTTTGTTTGCCGGCATGATGCTCCTTCCGGACTCCCCCCGCTGGTATGCACTCAAAGGCCGTTACGCAGACACCCGTCGGGTGCTCGAGCTCAGCCGCCCTTCTCGGCAGGCCGCCGAGGAATATGACCTAGTCGTCGAGCACATTCGGCGGGAAAAGAAGATCGACCGGGGCGCAGCCCTGCGCGACCTGAAAACATTCCCGTGGATGCGGCGACTCTTGTGGGTCGGCGTCGGACTCGCCGTGGCCTCCCAAGTCACCGGCGTCAACACGATCAACTACTTCGCACCCACTATCCTGCGGTCGACCGGGTTGGGTACGAGCGCGGCACTGGTGCTCACGATCGCAGTGGGCGTCATTTCGATTGCCGGAACCCTCATCGGTATCTATCTGCTCGGCCGATTCAACCACCGTCCGCTGCTCCTTACAGGGTTTTACGGAATCATCGGATCGCTGGTCACCCTCGCGGCTGCCTTCCAGCTTCCCGAATCCAACGGCCGCAGCTATGCCGTCCTCGTCGCAATGATGATGTTCATGTTCTTCATGCAGACGTTTGTCGGAATCGGCACATGGCTGATGCTCTCAGAGCTCTTCCCGATTGCCATACGTGGATTTGCCATGGGACTGGCCGTGCTCATGCTCTGGACAGCCAACACCCTCATCTCGTTCATCTTTCCCATCATGAACGCCGGCATCGGCAGCACCGGGACCTTTGCCATCTTCGTTGGCCTGAACATCATCTCCACCATCTTCCTGGTCAAGTTCCTGCCCGAAACCAAGGGCAAGACCCTTGAAGAGTTCGAGGAAGATTACGCCGCCAAGCACGGAGGATTCCTTGGCGCGCCACTTAGGTCCTCGGTAACGACCTCCCACTGAGAGACATACCCCCAAACCAACAATTGCTGCACTTGCTCCAGCGGAGCAAGTGCAGCAATTCGCGCCTCCAGGTTCGTGTACGGATCGAGTATCGCCTTCACTACACAGACAGATAGGCATCCCGCCCCTGCCCGGACCCGCCAATCGAAACCTGCCCGGACCCGGTATCAGCGCACGAACGACGGCAGACCACATCATGGGCGAAGATCCACGGGAACTCCTCGTGGAAGGTCCGCGTGGCTGGATGGGTAATCATGCCCGATCGGCTGCCGAAGCCGAGACTCAGCGCAACCAACTGCCGAGGGCCTAGCAGCTACTTCTACTCCCGTGGTTTAAACGCCGATAATGGAGATTATGTAAAGTTGATAATATGACAAGACATTAGACGCCACTTCTGGTATTGCCTTTCCTCACACTCCTGGCCATCCCTGCTCAGCCCCGGCGCCCGCGGCGTCTATTCCGAGCTTGCCTGAGCGCCGGCAGCCCCACGTCCCGCACCATCGAGTCGGGCGCTTATGACGCCCATAACCGCCTCGACTTGGGCCGGGCCCGGCGATACTATAAGGAATATAAAAGGTTTAAAAAATTTATAGCCGTGTAAAGGGTGGCAGTGAAAAATCCGTTCAAGCCGACTGCCGGTGCCCGGCCTCCGCTTCTTATTGGCCGCGCTGACATGCGTCAGGACTTCGCCGAGAGCATCGACAACGGGCCCGGGGCACCAGGTTTGCTGTCCATCTTCACGGGGCCCCGCGGCATCGGCAAGACGGTCATGCTGGGGGAAATCGAAGACGAAGCGCTCGAGCACGGCTGGGTTGTCATCTCCGAGACGGCTACCGCGGGTCTGGTCACCCGCATAGCCAGCGCTGTCCGCGCGGCCGCCGAGGAACTCGGAGACGGCCCGGCCGGCCGCCGCATTACCGGGGTGACCCTGGGGGTTGTCCGTGTGGACACACAACTCCCGCCCGTCCCTGAGGTCCACTGGCGCCGCCAGATCACCGAACTTCTGGAAACGCTCAATGCGCAGGAAACCGGGCTGCTGATCAGCATCGACGAAATCCACGCCGTGGACAGGACCGAACTGTCCGAGATCGCCGCCGTCGTCCAACATCTGATCCGCGAAAGCCTTCCTATAGGCCTTGTTCTCGCCGGCCTGCCCAAGGCCGTGGAAGACCTCCTCAACGAAGGCGTCTCGACCTTCCTTCGCCGGGCCGAAAAATACGACCTCCACAGGACATCCATCGACGAGGTGGCTGAAGCCTTTCGGGACACGTTCTCCGAAAGCGGCGTCAACATCAGCGACCGGCATCTGCTGCAGCTGGCCGAGGCTACCGGCGGCTACCCCTTCCTGATCCAACTGGTCGGCTATCACGTGTGGAGCCAGGCCAGGCACTCAGGCGCAACCGTCACCGACCAGGCCCTCGCCGCCGGGATACAGAAAGCCCGCCGGCGCATGGGCGCCACCGTCCTGCAGTCCGCCTACTCTGCCCTTTCAGACGTGGACCAGTCCTACCTTCTGGCCATGGCCGAGGACGACGGCCCGTCCAGCACCACGACGATCGCCGAGCGGCTCGGAGTAAATCTCGTCTATGGCGGCCAGTACCGGCTTCGGCTTCTGGCGGCCGGGGTCATTGAAACGACAAGCCGCGGGTATGTCGATTTCGCTGTTCCGACGTTCCGCGAGTTCCTCCGCGATTCCCCAGCCTATGGGCTGCGGTTGCAGCATCCGAAGCGCCACTGACGAACAGACCTTCTTCCCGAGGAAAGCCATCCGGTGCAACGCCTCCCCGCCGGACACTGCCCCGACCGATGAGCTTGCTCAGCAGCGCGGGAACACGCACGCTTGCCGGGTCCCTGCCAACGACACTGCCGGGCCGTCTGCCCTTGGTCTGGCGTGGCCGGCAAGTACTGGCGTTACCTCCCGATGAGGGTTCTGTCGGCTGGCGGCGGCACCGCCAGGGGGTCAGCGTCGATGCTGTAGATGGATTGAAATCTGTCGGTAATCCTGGTGATGTCCTCGAGCGTGATGTTGATGAACGCGGAGCGTTTCTTCAGGTGCAGGAAGAGCTCTGTCGACGGCCAGGTCAATTGGTCAACATACGTCCCGAACGATCGTCCGCTGGCTCTCGTGTAGTCGGACAGGGCACGTTGATCCGTGATTCTTCTGCCGTAGGTGAGCTCGATGTCCACGTCACCCAGTGGATCGATCTCCGGGCTGAGGTAGCTCCCAAAGACCCGGAGCGTATCGATGAACATGGGCTTGCCCGGGTCGGCGTTGTAGGCCTGCGCACGTTCCAGCAGCCCCGAAACGAGCCGGTCTGCAATCTTTCTGCTGATCGGCTTCCCGAAGCCTGCCATAGCGAGGCCATTGCCCTGGATCGTGGTGTCCCACCAGACCTCCCCGTCATTGTCGACGCGGACCTTCTCCATATATCCGGCAGCTTCCAGCCCCGCAAAGACCGGAACGAGTTCAAATCCGGTACCTTCGAGCAGGTCCGCGACGTTCTCAGCGGGCATCTCCCGGCCTCTGAACTTACGGACAATCGCGCGGGCCAGCCCGGCCGGCAGCCCGGCAATGACATCCGTTTTCAAAACCCTCACCCCACAGCCTAGGCATCAAAGAACGAAAGACGCCGATTCCTGCCACCCAGGTACACCAAAACCGGAACGGGCCTCGAGTTGTTGGCTCAGGTCGCCGACCACGGCGGCTTGGCTGCCTCACCCCTGACATAGGCGCTGATGGTTGCTAATTCTCATCCGCGGGGCCGACTTCATCGAACCACGCAGGCGACGCCTGGTCCCGCTACGTAACCTCCGGGCCAACCCTGAACGAAGAAGGATAGGGACGAACATAGGAAAGGTCGGAATCCATCCTCGTATTCTTCGGTTGCAGCCACATGACCAAATAGGCAACCGCAAGCACGACTGAGAGAACAGCGAAGATGAGATGCAGATAGTCAGGTGTCCCTCGCGAAAATCAACAGTCGTCCATGAGAGCCAAAGAACGCTGTCTATAGACCAAAGAATTGTCCAAAACACCATGACTCGGCGGCTGGGCTTTGGAGCCTTCCTCCCCGGCTCTGTCAGACCCATCATGCCTGTCATCCGCAACGATGCGTTACGCCGCCCGCTACCGGTCATGGCCCACCCGTAGCTTCCGCTGAAATGCTTGGGAATAGCCGCCGGAGAGACGAAGCCACAGGTGAATACGCCCGGTTTCAATCCGCAGGGATGTCCGTAAACAGTGATTACTGCATCCGATGCAAGCTCACCACTCCTCAGTTGACTCAAACCGAGCCTCTCCGCAGGAACTTGTAAAATCGCTAGGTCGAGCAAATTCGGCAGAGGTCTGGTTCGATATCGACCTCCCCCTGTCCACGCGAAGTGGTAGAGCCCGAGGCGGTATGAAGTGGACCTGAATCGTTCCGAACTGGAACTGGAGTCAATTGTTCGACGGATAGTCGATGGAGAACTGGACCTTCAGCCCGACTTCCAGCGCGGGGAGATCTGGGACATTCGCCGGCAACAGCGGCTCATCGACACCATCTTGCGGAAATGGTACGTTCCGGCAGTCCACATCGTGCAGAGTGAGGACGGCATTGAAATTGTCCTTGACGGGCAGCAACGCTTGGCGGCAATACGAGATTTCTTTATCGGGAAGTTCAGGATCGATGGATTCACGCAGCCCGCAACGCCCGAAATTGAGAAACTTCATGGGCTCAATTTTTCCCAGCTTCCCGAAGTAAATCGCCGAGCCCTAAACCGCTTTGCTCTTCCTGTTGTAACTTTGAAAAACTTTAGCCCGCAGGAACCAAATGAGTTATTTTTCCGACTAAATCAATCTTATAATCTCACTCCATCTGAGAAAAGGAATGCGCTCCACGGCCCAGCCAGAGACCAAGTAAAGCATTTAGTAGCCACACTTGAGGCGGAAGGACTTCTCAGACGCGAAGTTGTCGGGTTTTCGAATGGGCGCTTGGCTTTCGATGACATTATCGCCCGAACCTGCTTGGCAATTGAGCGAGGCGACCTAACCCAGCACATTAATAATAATGTGGTGGAGGCATTCTATCGTGGTGATAAATTCTCCGACCAAACTGTGAGGGGGGTTGAAGACTCGGGCCGCCGACTTCTAGGGCTCATCGGCGCTAGCCTCGACCGAATCCGGTTCAATAAGGCAACTCTCTTCACATGGCTGGTCTTCTGCTACTGGAGGCCCCGATTAGGAGGTCAGGAACTACCACCTGAACTTCTGGCAAGTTTTGAAGCTGATCGCAGTGCCCTCAAACGCGGCGTTGAGGGAGACTTTTTTGACCCGCGGGACCCCATTCTAGGTGCGGTAGCCCTATATGACGACAGAGCTTCTTACAGGGTCACCGATGTGAGCTCTGTACTGGCCAGGGACCTTGTACTCCAGCTTTACTCGGAGCACCGATATGGCGTCCAGAGCATTTGCGGGAGCGGGATGCTGTTGACCACGCTTCAAAGGGGATTCCGAGACGATGCTCAGCATCTAATTTTCCAACACTTAGACTCCAGTGACTGGAGTCTGGTCCTGCGTCGCTCAAAGGAAGCTGGAGCACGATGAGAGTCCGCGCCGAGAGAGAGGTTTGGCTAAGGGCTCGAAGGCAGCGTAGCTCTTCGACGGTTGCCCCTATACCTCTGGCTTCCGGCAAGGATCTAAAGCTGTCCGTGCCATGCACTGTTCTGGCGGGACTGAACGGTGCAGGTAAAACCAGAGCTCTACGCATGATAAGTGATTCGACACCGGAAACAACTCTATTAATCCAACTGCACGAACTCTGCGAGCATGCGAGAGCCAGTCTTCGATCACGCGTGGACATACAGGACATGGAGGAAGAATCCGGCGCGATTGACCTGGACCAAAAGATGATTGAAACTCTAGGCAGAGTAATTGGTCGAGATTACGAGTCTGTGCAATGGTTTTCGCTTGAATTTGAACCTAATGAGGATTACCGAGAAAGTTTTTTATGGCCAGGCGGCCAAATACTGGTTCCGCATTTTAGGGTTAAACATAACGGTGTCGAGTATTCATCACTTGAAATGGGATTGGGTGAGTTCTCGGTTCATCTCCTGTTCTGGGTGTTTGAGATTTATCGTGACACAAAAGACCTTAGTGTGCTATTGGATGAGCCTGATGCCTACCTACCTCCCGTAACGGCTGAGCGTCTTGTCTCCCGGCTAATCCAGGCAGCAAACATGCGAAATTGGACCCTTACAATTGCCACACATTCTGAGTCGATTATAGAGCTAGCTTGCGAAAACGATTCGTTTGTTCTTTTGCGGTCCGGTGAGGATGGCATTGAGGCCTACGGATCTCAGGACTATGGCGTGGAAATCGCGTCCGAGCTTTTGCCGCCCCGCGGGGTCTCAGTGGTTCTCTTCTGTGAAGATGAATCCGCTGCCGCAGTTACTCGGGCAATCCTGCAAACCCATAAGGGCTGGCTTGCAGCTTCCACAGCTGTGGCTTGGAAGGACGGCGATGGGTACCTCCGGATGCTGGCCAAGCACCTACCTAGGCACAAAGGCATGAGCATATCATTTGGGCTTGTCTTCGACGGTGACCAGCGAGGAAAAGTCGCAGATGCCGAACCCGCCACGGGATGGCCTTCCCTGTTTCTGCCCAGCCAAGTCTCCCCGGATGCACTATTTCGGTCTCTGGCAGCGAAGCCCGCTGCCTTGGCCGCGGCCCTTGGCGCTGAATCGCACAGAATAGGCTTCGCACTCGATGCACTGCAAGGATCCGATGACCATGACTGGGTTAATGGCATCTGTAACCGACTTGGGACAAGAACATTCGTACTGGACGCCCTGGCTGATCTGTGGGTGGCGGAAAATAGCGAAGACGCAGCTGGCTTCTTGACAGACCTTCAGTCCAAACTAGGGGTCTAGCCAGGCTGCAGCTGCGCGCTCCTTGATCGGAATGCAGGGGCGTCTCCCCATCTCCTACGAGGGTCACGATCTGCCCGTCAGTTGGTTTCAAGTCCTTATCTGAGCACTACATTGTCCACCACTCCGTTGCTTGTTGGCTTTAAGCCAACATGGGCCGGAAGCGCACTGATTCCGGCCGCATCGCAGCTGAACTTTTGTGCGGCAGCTGCTTTTACCGTCCGATGCCGGGGTCACGGTCCTGCCGGGGTGTGAGCTCGTCGGTGCGGCGGGTCTCGTCGCGGCGGGCTTGTTCCTGGGCGCGACGGGCCTTGATCTGTTCGAGGGCTTCCTTGACGGCTTCCGGGCTTCTGGTGTCGGTGTCTGGCCGGTGGTTTTTGGCGCGGTTTTCGCGGACTTTGCGGGCGAGTGCGGCGATGCGTGCGGCGCGTTCCTGGGCGGGGCTGAGCTGTGCTTCGGTGCCGCGGGTTTCTTGGAGGTGGTCCACGACCTGCTCCGCAGGGGTCGGGGTTTCCTTCACAGCGGCTTCTACTTGGGCGGCTTCGGCCATGAGTGCGGCGTCGGCTGGTGCCAGGGGTTCTTTGGCTGTCTGGGCGCTGTATTTGTGCGTGGCCGTGACCCTAGCCGTGAGCTCAGCGCCGATGCCCTTGCCCTGGTGGGCCCGGGGCACTGGCAGGGTTTCGCTGGTGGGGATCCGGTAGGTGTCCCGGTAGGTGGAGAGTTCGACGGCGAGCTGGCGCCATTGTTCCTGCCGTGACGGGTCGGAGGGGACGGGTCCGAGTGCTGTTGCCCAAGCTGGGGGTTCGGCTGCGAGCTGGGCTCCGAGCCGTGTGGCTTCGGTGGCCATGAGTTCGCGGCGGGCCAGCAGTTCTTTCTGCCACAGGGCCGGGGTGTCCTTGTGGGTGACGACGTCGGCGGGCGCGAGCCATGCCGGCAGCCGGTCCGCTGCGGGTTGGCCGGCGACGGGCTGCGGCAGTTGGCGGCGCACTTCGATTTCGGCGCGGATCCGTCGGTGGATCTGGGCGGCGGCTTGGGCCGTGGTGGTGTTCTTGTCACGGCGGTAGTTGGTGAGGGCTCCGCGTTCGTAGGCTTCATCGGCACGGGCCTCGGCGTGCATCTGTTCGCGCAGCGCCTTTTCTTTGTGGAGTGAGGTGGCGAGCCAGCGGGCCTTCCGCGCGGTGACGGGGTCGTTGATGGTCGTGTCGGTGCGGGTTTTCTGCTCGGCGGCGCTGATCCGTGCGGTCAGGTCGTCGTCGGTGAGGTGTCCGTGCAGGCGGCGCTGCCAGGGGGTGTCTTTCTTCTCGGCCTTCCAGCCGCGCAGCAGGCTCTTCTGGTCCATGTCTTCGCTGGCATCGGTCCGGTGGGTGTCGGCTTTGGCGCGCATGAGCTCGCTGATGGAGCGTTGTTCGAGCCGGGTGAGGGCTTCGTCGCTCATTGATTCGAGGGGCCGGTGCCCGGACTCGGCGGCGCGGGCACGCCACCGGTCGAGGCGGTCTTCGATCCGCCAGGCGAGCACGGCGCCGGCGTCGTCGGAGGCGTCGAAGTCTCCTTCTCGGATGCTGTCGTTCAGCAGGTTGGGGATGTTGAAGCCTTCGTTTTCTGCGGCGCGGAGATGGGTCGCGATCGCACCCCAGGCACTGGAGTTAACGAACCTTCCGGCGGTGCCTTCGCCGAGTTCCCGGCGGGCGATGTTGGCCATGCGGAGTTCGTTGGCCTGGTGGTCGATGTCCCGGTACACCTCGGACATTTCCGGCAGGGAGCGTTGTTGGGCGCGGGCTGCTTCCATTTGTTCGTGGGCGGTGAGGTTCCCGTCGTGGTTGGCGGCCACGGCGGTCAGGACGTCGTCGAGGGTTTCCCCGTCGTCGACGATGCCGTAGAGCTGATTGGTTTCGCGCCCGCGGGAGGCTGCGACGTAAGCGAGGGAGCGGGAGAGTTTGGAGCTGATCAGGGCGTGTGTGGTGTCGCAGGTGATGCCTTGGGTGCGGTGGATGGTGGCCGCGTAGCCGAGCATCGTCTTCTCCCGGACGTACTCGGCCGGGAGGGTGATCGTTCCGGCGTGGTGGTCGTGGCGGACGGTCATGGACCCGTCGGGGTGGACTTCGCGGACGGTCCAGACGTCGTTGTTTTTCACGAAGTCCTTGCCGCGATTGGTGGCGAGCCGGCGGTTGTTTTCGCGGGTGACGATCATGTCCCCGGCCCGGGCGGTCAGACCGTCCCGGAGCGTCGCGGCCGGCCCGTCGGTGAGGTCCCCGTTGCCGAGCCGGTAGGCCTGGGCGCGGGAGTTCAGTTCGGTGACGGTGGCGTTGTCGAAGGCCATCATGATCGAGTGTTTACCGTCGTCGGTGTCCTGCTGCCAGGCGGTAAAGACCTGGGCGGTCATGGTTTCGGCGTCCCCGCCGACGACGCGGCGGTTGTCCCGGTAGAAGCCCCACGGGTCGTCCTGCCCGGTCGCAGGCGGTTCTCGCAGCGCCAGGGTGGCGTCTGCTTCAGCGTCGTTCGGTGTGCCGTCCGGGTTGCGGAACCGGTGCAAATCTTCCAGGTGCACGGCCCCGACGGTGTTCTTCAGCAGGCGCAGCGCGCCGCCGGATCCGACGGCGGAGAGCTGCTGGTCATCTCCCAGGGCCCGGACCACGGCACCGTACTGGTCGGCGATGGTGACGGCCGCGGCGAACATCTGGGTGCCGACCATGCCGGCCTCGTCGATGATGATGACATCGCCGGGGTTTGGGATGACCTTCTGCGGGGTATCTGTCTGGTGTCCGAGGACGAAGGAGTCGATGGTGGTGGCCTTGGCCCCGAGTTCGGTACCCATCACCGATGCGGCGACGGCTGTCGGGGCGAGGCCGATGACGCGGCCGCCGGCCTCGCGAACGCTGTCTGCGGCGAGTTTGAGGGCGGTGGTTTTGCCGGCGCCGGCGGGGCCGACACCGACCATGAGCAGGCGGTCGCCGCAGGCGAATTCCTTCGCCATGGCCAGCTGGCCCGCGTCGAAACGCTTGTCCTGTTTCGCCAGGGCGGCGTCGAAGGATTCGGCGGTGGCCGCGGGGATGACGATGCGCTGCGCGGCGGTCAGCAGCCGGTCTTCGCTGTGCAGGATCCCGGACGATGTGTACAGGGTGGAGTGGGCCTTGCCGTACTTGGACGCCCCGTTCTTCAGGCGCAGCGCAGCGATTTCGGGGGCCGGTGTTTCGGGGGTGATACGCAGCGAGAACTGGTCGATCGCGCGTGCCTTGACCTGCTCCAGGAGGGCCGGCGGGATGGGCAGTTCGCCGAAGCGGGAGCCGAGCCGGCGGCGGGTTTCGCCGTCGATGTGGTGTTCTCCCCAGACCCCGCGGGACCGCTCCAGGGTGTGGATGACAGCCTCTGCTTCCTGGGCCGGGTCGATCTCGTCGGCGTGCGCGACCATCCACAACGGGTCGTCCGCGTCGGCCTTTGCCCGGGCGTCGTGGCGGTGTGCGCGGGCCTTCTGCACGGCGGCCGGGCCGACCTCGACGCCGGGGATGCTGCCGAGCTCTTCGGTCCACTCCCCCACCAGTACGGAAAGCTGGCGTGCCTCTTTCTTTGCGGCGCGGGTGTCCAGTGTCGCCTGCTGTGCGAGGGCGATCATGGCCTTGGTGTTGGGTGCGTAGCCGTGGTCTTCGGTGAAGTCGGCGACGAGCCGGTCGAGGACGGGTTTGATGCCTTCGCGGCGGGAGGAGGCTGCTTCGATGGCGGCGACGTCGACGCCGGCGATCTCGATCACCGGCCGGTCACCGGCGACTTTGCGTTCGATCAGGCCGACGCCGAGGCGGGCGCAGATCTTCTCCATCACGGTGCGGTTGTAATGCTCGGAGGCGGCCACGTTGAACTGGTACAGCAACCGCCCATCGAGGCTGGACCACTTCCCGTCGGCACCCAGGACCTTGTTGGAAACCACGACGTGGTCGTGGAGTTGGGGGTCGCCGTTGCGGGAGTCGTAGTGCCGGAACTTGGTGTAGATCAGTCCACCGTCGACGTCTTCCTGGCGGACTCCGTTGCGTCCCCGGCGCGTGTACGTGGCTTCGCGTTCGAGGAATTGCATGGTCTCCTCGATGGCCTCATGGTGGGCGGCTTCGATCTGTTGACGGGCTTCGTCGCCGCCGATGGCCCACAGCACGGAGGCGGACTTGGCCGGCGCGAACACGAGGTCGTATCCGGCGACGGCCTGTGATCCGGGCTTGGTGTGGGCGGTGACGAAACGGCCGAGTTCTTCCTTGTCGGAGGCGTTACGGCCGTTGAGTTCGCGGAAGTACTGGGCGCCTTCCTTCATCCGGATCTGCCGGCGGGTGTCGGCGTCAGGTTCGCGGTGGTTCATCCGCTGGTAGTCGCCCAGGGCACGGTCGACGCGGGCTTTGAGTTCGTTGTCTTTTTGCCCGTAGCGCGGGTAACGGGCGCCCAGCCGGACATCCGCTTTGGGGTTGGCGGCGAGCATGGCCTCGGCGTTCGGGTGCAGGCCTTCGCCGAAAAGTGCTGCCATCTGGGTCTCGGTGACCTCCCCCGTGACGCCCAGATGCGCTACTCCCCCGCCGCCCCATTGGCCGGGTGGGTTGCCGTCCACGGTGTAGTAATCGCCCAGGGCGCGGTCGCCTGCGCGCAGCTCATCACCTGAGGCGACTTCACGGGTGTAGTACGTGTATCCGTCGCCGGCACTGAGCTTGTGCACGGTCATCACGGATGCCAGCCTACCCGGTCAGGGGCCTCATTCGTCGATGATGCATGAGGTGTGACAGATTTTGCTGTTTTGTGTTCTGCGGTTCGATGGACACGACGGAGGAGGTAGCCGGGAGCAAGGACAGGAAACGGTAGGATCGGGCCATCAAGGTTTTGATGCGGTTCTGCACATGAGAATGGGCGGTGGGTAACACGCTTTTCCGTTATCCACGGTTCGTTCGATTGTGTGGAACCGTCGCCCCGGGGTTATCCACGGGTGGGCAGCGGAGAGACTGTGGGTTTCTCGGAGCCGTCCACGGGTGGGAAAGCCGGGGCACTACCAGCCCGAGCGCAAGCGAGGACCGTTGCGGCGCACGCCGCCGGCCGTGGACCCGACCCGGCGCCAGCCGTACGGTGGGCTCCACGGCCAACCCAAGGGAAGGGAACCCAGATCATGGCAGCACCACGAAAGTCCGCGCAGCAGCTGGCGGCCCGGGAGAAGGCACGGGCCAAAGCGCAGGAGCTCACGGAGCGTCACGAGAAGCTCATCGAACTGGCCGCCGAGTTCTTCGAGCAGCAGGACCAGGCCGAGGTGATCCGTTCGGAGGCGAAGCAGAAGGCCGATGCTCTCCTTGCCAAGGCGGAAAAAGATGCCGTGAGCGCGGTCCGGAGCGCGGCGGAGAAGGTCCAGGCCATGCTGGACGCCGGCGAGGCCAAAGCCGCCGTTGCCGCCCGTCTGGGTGTCAGCGGCGCCGAGGTGAAGCGGATGGTTGACCTGGTCGCCCGGCAGGATGAGCAGGCCACGGAACCGGCGGCCGAACGGGCCGCCTAGACGAGTCTTTGCCGTTCATGACGCACGGTGGGCACGATGAAACGTCGGGGCCCACCGTGTTGTGTTCGTTAGACAGAAAAGGGCCGGCTGGTGTGCCGGCCCTTTTCCGTTCCTCGGCAAAGGAAAACTTTGAGTTCAGCTTTAGTCGAACCCAGGGTGGTGCGCAGCGTGCAGGCCGGGGTGTGTTCCTCGCGGCGCGGCATTTGGTCGTCACCGATAGCGGCGCGTTGACTGGCGGTCCGCCGCTGGTGAGTCGCTGCTGTGGTTCGCTCTGGGCGGCGGACCGCCCCGCGTTCGGGAGGTTCCCGGCCCTTCCGTGGTCAGTGGCCGGGACTTTGACGGGTGGTCGGGTTTCCGCCCGGCAAAGCCTCCTGTGAAGCTGCGGCGTCGTCCTCGATTAGCGTTTGCCGTGTAGCCCCACTGGGCGCTGACTGTGTCGGCCCTTCCTGGTGTTGGCTTTCCCTACGGGTTCGCCGGCCGGGCCGCATGTGGCCCGCGGGGATGCCGGGCCATTTCCTGCCGTTGTTGTACTTGCGCTGCAGCCGTCTCAGCTCCCGCAGGGTGGCTGCTTCGACGAGTTCGGTGATGGAAGCGTAGCCTTCGAGGCGGCCGACGGCGTCGACGGCGGCCCGGATCTGGTTCGCGTCCTCTTCGGTGAAGTATGGGGTGACGGTCTTGTTCTTCTTAGGAATGGGCATGCGTCGCTTTCGTGCTGGGATGCGGTGTCGCCGGTTTCACCATTCAGGTACCGCCGGCAGATCGACACGGCCCGTCGGGTTGGCGTCCTTACCGAACCATGCATCGTCATCGGCGTATTGGCGCGGGCTGATCGTGAAATCGTCGGCAGGGTGGCTGCCGGCCTGGCCGGCAGCTGTCGGGGTTGCCTGGCGGCCGGTTTGCCGCGCGACGGGCGAAGCGGCTGTGTAGCGGAGGGAGAGGCCGATCTCCTCGACGTCGAGTTCAGTGACGGTGCGCTTCTCCCCCGTTTTCGTTTCGTAGCTGCGGGGCTTCAGTACGCCTGTGGCGACCACGCGGGATCCTTTGGTGAGGGATGCTGCGGCGTGCTCTGCCGCCTCCCGCCAGACCGTCGCGCGGAGGAACAGGGTCTCGCCGTCCTTCCACTCCTCCGCCTGGGCATCGAAGGTCCTGGGGGTGGAGGCGATGGTGAAGTTCGTGACCGCGGACCCTGCTGTGGTGAACCGGAGTTCCGGGTCGTTGGTGAGGTTGCCGGTGACGGTGATGCTGGATTCGCCTGACATTGGTTTCGTTCCTTTATCTGCTGGTTGCGTATTGGCGGGGTGCTTGCGGCTGCGGGAGCCGGCCGGGTCCGGTGTCAGCCGGGGATAACGTCCCGGTCCGGTTCGGCTGCGGGGAGTTCGGGGTTGAGGATTTCGTCTGCTGCCTGGAGCAGTTCGCAGCGGAGCTCCCAGTCCCTGGTACGGAACCGGCTTTCGAAGATTTCTGTCAGGAGTACGTGGTTGGCCATCTCGTAGTCAGGGCCCTCCGGGCTGTCGCCAGGAAGGAGGGTGGCGCCGGTGAGGAAGCGGGCCTCGGGGCCTTCGGTTGGCGGGTTTTCCAGCCAGGCGAGGTTGTAGGCGGAGGCCAGCAGTTCGGGGTCGGTGCGCAGCAGATGCGGGACGTCGTTGCGGTCGAGGATTTCTGTGATGGTGGTGTCGCTGATGCTCATGATGCTGCGCCTTCCTGACGGGTGTTTTCGATGGCAATGACCTGGTCGATCTTGGCCGGGTCAAGACCGGACCAGCGGTTTTCGCTGCCGTCTTTGTCGTAGACGATGACGGGGACCTGGGAGTAGCCGAGCTCTTCGGTGATGTACTCGAACGCGGCTTGGTTGGTAGTGATGTCCACTTCGCGGAAGGCGAGGCCGGCCTCAGCGAATTTCTGCTTGGTCTTGGTGCAGCCGAAGCATCCGGAGGGCTTGGTGTAGATGGTGAGAGTCATGTTCAGTTCCTTGGTTTCGTATCACTCTGGTGAGGTTTGTCTGGCTGACTTTCTGCTTCCATTCTACCAATTATTCAACTGAATAAAAAGGCGTTTTACCGCTTATTCTAGGGCTTTTTGCTAAAAAACTTTGGGAGTGCACGGGGTGCGTCCGTCGGGTGCCGGCGAATAGCCACCGGCACCCGGTCCTCGGAATAGAGCCGATTTAGAAGGCGCCACGGCTGCTGCTGTAGGGCCGCTGCTGACTTGGGCGGATCGTTCCTGGGTCGTCCATGGCCGCTGTTTTTTCGCTCCTGAACCCGCACGCTGTCCGCGCGGGAAGGTGCGTCGTCTGCCATCAGCCGTCCGGCTGCGCGCCGGCGCGTGGCCGACACCGCTTTCTTAAAAGGCTGAGGCCGGCCCCTTGGGGCCGGCCTCAGTTTTTCCCTCGGCAAAAGGAAGCTTGTGCTGCAGCGTCGTTGCTGCGGAAGGTTACTGGTCCAGCGGGGATTTTTCCCAGGAGATGTCGACGGCGGAGGTGCCTTGCTGCAGTGTCAGCAGGGACAGTTCCAGGATGTCCTGGGCGTGGGTCGCGCCGGCGGGTGCGGCGTCGTCGTCCGTGAGGATGAAGTCGTGGCTCATGGTGCTGGCTCCCTGCCGTCAGTGAAATCATGCCCTTTCACTGTAGCCCGGCGGCAGTCACTGGCCCGGTTGGTGGTGCTGCGCCCGCGCCAGCGTTATCGGCGGCCGGAGGAGCGCCAGCGGGGGAGGCCGCCGCCGCGCACCGGGGGCCGGAACAGTTCCCGGTCCGGCCCCGGCGGTTTTAGCGGTGCCTCTTGTAGGCGGTGTCCTCGTCCTGTGCGACGGGGGCGATCCGTCCTTGGCTGACGACCCGGCCCATCAGTTCAGCGAGCCGGTAGCCGGGGGTGTCGGCGACGGCGGCGGTGAAATGGTCCGCGGCGATGGAGGACTGGCCTTTGAGGTAGGCCAGCCAGCCGATCAGGGTCAGCATCGGTGCCCGGTAGCCTGCCGGTGCTGCCTCGATCAGGGCCCGTGCTGTTTCCTGTGCCCGGTCGACGCGGTTCCAGTCCGGGGCGATCCCCTGGCCGATCAGCAGGTCCCCGCTTCCCTCGGCGTCGGTCCGGTCCGGGTCGATCACGTTGCAGAACAGCACGTCGCGCAGGTCCGGGCGTTGGAAGCAGGCCAGCAGCCCGATGGCCATGCCCTGGTCCGTGAAGCCGTTGCGGGTCAGGACCTCGGCCCACAGTGCCCGTCCGGTGTGCAGCTCTCCGGCCAAGACACCCGGCAGTGCCTCGTCGATGCGCCGGGCGGTGTCCGCCGGGCCGGCGAACGTCGCGTAGGTGGTGCCGGGCGTCTTTTGGTAGCTGCTGCCGCGGAAGACCATTTCGGCGTTCAGGTGCCCGTCGGTGATGGATTCCAGTGGTTCGGGCGGGCAGCACCCCTCGTCGCTGTCGCACAGCAGGTTCTGCCAGTACTCCGAGGTGACCAGCCACGCGTCTTTCAGCGGAGTTCCCGCGTTCTCGAGCGCCTGAATCATGGCCTCGACGTGGTCATGGAAGGGCCGCTGAACCGCGGTGTTCGGGTCGTGGTCGGTGTAGACGGCCAGCAGGACCGCGGTGGCCTGGGTGTCCAGCGCGAGGTAGTCCACCATGGCCGGAGCGAAACCGGCAGGATCTGCGACAACGGGGGCGTCGACGCGGAGCGTGGCGCCCAGCATGTCTCCGCGGAGGGTGACGAACACGAAGGACTCGCGGGGAGCGAACCCGAGCGTGTGCGGGATGAAGCCGAGGATGTCGGCCGGGCTGGAAATGCGGATCTTGTCGTTCATTTGGTGTTGCTCCTTCTTTGCCGAGAAGTGGGGTGGGTGGGGCGACCAAAGGTGACCGGCCAGCTCCCCTCTCCCCCCGTTGTTTTTTGGCTGCTGGCGGAGCTTGCGGAGCTGTGGCCGACGGAGGCCTGTCTACCCAAAGGGCAAGGGCCGGGAAATTCCCGGAGGAAAGAAGCGACGAAGGAGCGCCGCAGGGAAATTCCCGGGCCGCAGGCCCCTGAGGAACGAAGGGGCTAGACGGGCCGGAGCGGACACGTACAATCCGGAGGACAGCAGCCAAAAAACGTCGAAGACGTTAGACAGCAGGGCCAGGGATGGCCGGAGCTCTGCGACGGACAGCACTGGACCCCACAGCCGGCCACGGAGCGAAGCGGAGTGGACGCCCGATCCCGGGTTGAAGCGCAGCGCAAACCAGGACGAGCCCTGCGAGCCTGCTTTCCTTTGCGGGCCCCGCCGCTTCCGCCATCCCGGCCCCGCGTCCTGGGCGGGACCGGCGCCAGGGGCGCCACCGGTAACGGCGGTCCGCCGCGGGCAGCCATCCTGCAACTGCTCCACACTGTTTTGTGCTTGAACAGAAGTTTTGTGGCTTAAACAGAAAAGGGCCGGCTGGTGGGCCGGCCCTTTGCTGTTCCTCGGCAAAGGAAAGCTACGGTGTTCAGCTTAGCTGAGCCACAGGTACCCGCGGCTGTGGGCGTGGGGTGTGTTCCCCTGGCGGCGCGGCAGTTTGGTATGGGCCTGGCGGGTCGCGTGAATGGCGGTCCGCCGCTGGTGAGTGGGCACTGTGGTTCGCCGGGGGGCGGCGGACCGCCCCGCGTTCGGGAGGTTCCAGGGCCTGTATGTGGTGAGTGGCCGGGGCCCTGCCGGGCGGTGAGAGGTTCCGCCCGGCAAGGATCCTGTCAGGCTGCGGCGTCGTCCTCGGTTGGCGTGCCGCTGTCGAGGATGATCTGCTCGGTTTGGCTTGCCGTGTAGCCCCACGTGACCAGCTGGGTCAGGTAGTCCCGGTGGGTCTGGGACGGGGACCGCCACGAGTCCTTGGCGATGGTCTTCTCGTACCCGGCGCAGACCAGTGCGATGAGGGAGAACTCGGGCCGTGCCGTGGACTTGGCCACGTGGTCACGGAGCGGGTTCCATGCCCACGCGGTGGAATCTTCCATCTTCGCGCCGATCATCTCGGCCGCGACCTTGCCATCGTAGCCGCTGGCCGTTTCGGAGTGGTGGGTGATGGCGTGGACGGTGAAGTACTGCCAGCCCTTCGGGGCCTGCTTGCGGGCCAGCAAGGCTTTCACGAACTCGCGGCGGACCTTGGTCGCGGCTTCCATCTTCTTGTTGTTCTCGATCAGGGTTTTCCGCTCGGCTTTCTGTTCCTCGGTCATGGGGCCTTTCCGGGATTGCTGGCCACCGTCGTAGCGTTCGTATTTCGGAGTGAAACCCTGTTCCTTCCAGCCGGTGATGACGGGCTTGGCGGTGTGCTGGCCCCGGTAGTCGGTGCTGATCACGTAGGCGTTGGCGTCCTCGTCGGTGGCGGGTTCGCCGTTCGCACCGGTAGCCGCCGAGACGTACAGGTGTTCTTCGTCGGCGTAGTGTCCGGCGTCCTCCACGATGGCCTTGCCCTTAGCTTTCAGTTCCTCGATCAGCGCCGCGTGGGCGGCGGCGCTTTCGCGGCGGTCCCGCAGCAACTGGGCGACGTGCAACAGCTGGTCGGGTTCGTCCATGATGACGGACTCCAATTCCTCCGTTGCGTCCTCATCCCCTTCAAATTCGGCGAGGATGAGGGCTTCCTCGATGCTCCATCCTTTGCCCAGGGCGGCGGCTCCGGCGTCGGAGGCTTTGGCCTTCAGCGCGGATTCGACAGTGGTTTTGGTGCGTCCGGTTTTCTTCGCGATCGCGGCCGCTGAGACGCCGATCAGGGAGAGCTGGTGGTAGGCGTCTGCCTCGTCGGCTTCGGTTAGTTCGGCGCGCTGGATGTTCTCCACGACCTGCGTCACGATGCGTTCGGCTTCTTCGGGGGACTCGATGATCATGACCGGGATGATGGGCCGTTCGGCTTCGACGGCGGCGCGGGTGCGGCGCTGGCCCATCAGCACGTGCACGGTTCCGTCGTCCTTGCGGTGGGCGATGACCGGTTCCATCACGCCGTGTTCTTTGATGCTGGCGACGAAGTCAGCGGTGAGTGCGGCGTCCTTGCGGACGTTCACATCGACGGTCAGGGTGGCCGGGTCGATCATTTCCAGCGTGGGTGTTGCGTTCATTTGGTGTTGCTCCTTCTTTGCCGAGAAGTGGGGTGGGTGGGGCGACCAAAGGTGACCGGCCAGCTCCCCTCTCCCCCCGTTGTTTTTTGGCTGCTGGCGGAGCTTGCGGAGCTGTGGCCGACGGAGGCCTGTCTACCCAAAGGGCAAGGGCCGGGAAATTCCCGGAGG